>NZ_JAIGQA010000144.1:0-22115 GCF_019733245.1 Streptomyces sp. WAC04114 | reverse complement strand
GCCGTAGCGGTTTCGTCACCGGCCGGGGTACCGGCTCCGTCGCCTGCCGCCGAGCCCGGACCCGTCGCCGAGCCCGGACCCGTCGCCGGGACCGTCCCGGTCGCCAACAGCGCCCCGGTCGCCAAGAGCGCGTCGGCGTGAATCCGCAGCGCCTCCTCCTGGCCGCCTTCGCCCTCGCCGCCGCCGTCGACCTCGCCTGCCTCGTGGCCGGGTTCGACGCCGGGCACACCGTCGCCAAGCCCCTGCTGATGCCGCTCCTGGCGCTGTGGGCCGCCCTGCGCAAGGCGCCCCGGCCGCTCCTGGCCGCCCTGCTGTTCGGCTGGGGCGGGGACGTCCTGCTGCTGTCGGACGCCGAGCCGGCCTTCCTCGCGGGCATGGCCTCCTTCGCGGCGGGACACATCAGCTACCTCGTGCTGTTCGCGCGGTACGGCAGCCGTGACGCGGTCCCACGCGCGCGTGCCGGCGTGCTGGCCCTCGGCTACGCCACCGCCCTCGTCGCGACCGTCGCGCTGCTGTGGCCGGACCTGCCTGCCGGCCTGCGCGTGCCCGTCGTCTGCTACAGCGTCCTGCTCACCGCCATGGCGTATCGGTCCGCCATCCGGCTCGGTCTCTTCGCCGGGTGCGGCGGGGCGTTGTTCCTGCTCTCCGACACCCTCATCGCGACAGGCGTCGCCGAGTGGCCGCAGCCGCCCGCGCCGGACTTCTGGGTCATGCTCACCTACATCGCCGCGCAGGCCCTGCTGGCAGGCGGCACCGTCGGGGCGCTCGACGCGCGCAGGGCACCGGCCGCGACGTACGGAGAGATGCGCGCCGTCTGAAACACGCCGTCTGAAACACGCCGTCTGTGACACGCCGTGCGAGGCTCACCGGCGTCACCAGCGGATGGGCACCGGAAGAACCGTCAGCAGGCCGGACGCCGCGACCGCCAGACCCAGCGCGGCCACCTCGGCCCGGGCCGGCGCGCAGGCGGTCAGCGGGTCGGCCGCCCGGTGCAGCCGCCGCCGGGCCCACACGGCGAGAGCGGCGACGGCCACCACGAGGAGCACCTTGGCGAGCAGGGCGCGCCCGTATGCCGTCCCCGTCAGCTGCTCCAGGACCGTCTCCGGCGGCATCCGGCGCAGTGAACTGCACACGCCCGTCGTGGTGATGGCGACGAGCAGCACCACCGCCACGCGCGCGTAGAGACCCAGCAGGGCCGCACCGGCCGCCCTGCCGTCACGCCCGGACCAGAGCCGCAGGACGCGCAACGCGTGGAGGAGACCCCCTGCCCACAGGGACGCACAGGTCAGATGGACGAGCGTCAGCGCGGAGCCGGTCAGCGGGCTGTGCTCGGTCGTGGGGTGGGCGCGCAGGGCCTCGGCGACGACCACGGCGGCCAGCGGCCACATCTGTGTGACCGGCCGGCGCGACACGGCGCACAGCCCCGCCACGAGGAACGCGTTGACCTCCAGCAGGGCCAGCTTGCCGTCCCGGGAGGCGTAGAGTCCGCCGACGTCGATGTCCGCCACCTCGCCCGGCACGAGATTGCCGGTGGCCACGAGCACGGCGAGCCCGAGGGCGGCGACGAAACCGCCGGCGGCCGCGAAGGGAGACCAACTGCGGGGCAGAGCCGGGGGCCCGGCCTGCGAACCGGGCAGCGAACGCGCCAGCCGGTTCACGAACAGTTCGCCGACGGGTATGCACAGCGCCGCGAACAGCACCGTGCGCAGCAGGGCCATGCCGGCCGCGCCGGGCACTTCGGCCTCCCCGGTGCCGTGCAGCGCGGCGGACGGGCCGAGCAGCGGGATCGACGCGGCCAGTGCCACCAGCACCAGGACGGCGACGGCGCGGCCCGCACCGGTGGGCCGCAGCGGGCCGCGCGAATCGGTCACCCCGGGTATCGGTTTCGGCGAAGTCACCCCAGGATCTTCACCAACCTCCACACGGCCGGGCAAGTCGGCCGCACTCGATCACCCCGGGACGCGGCCGCCCACCACAGCCGCACCTGCTTGTTCTCGTCCGGAGGAACACGGCAAACGCCCACAGCACACACACGACGGAAACCAGGAATCCTGCCGCAGGCATGAAACGGGCCGGACGGATACCCCCGCCCGGCCCGGATCGCCTTCACACGAGCTCTACTTGGTCACCGCGTCCAGCGCGTCCGCGATGCCCCAGCCGTAGAAGCCGTTGCGGTTCTTCGTGCCCTCGCACACCGCGTCGATCTTGCCGTCGCCGTTGATGTCGTACGGGTCCGTGCACGGCGTGGCGTCGGCCTCCGCGTACAGCAGGGCCTTCACCAGCGCCGGAGAGGCGTACGGGTGCGCCGACTTGATGAGCGCGGCGACGCCCGCGACGTGCGGGGACGCCATCGACGTACCGGCCATGTAGCCCCACTTGCCGCCCGGCAGCGTGCCCAGGATGAGGCCGCTCGTGGCCGGTGCGTCCGGCTTCTGGTAGGCGGTCGAGTCGCCGCCCGGGGCGGCGATGTCGATGACGCCCAGCCCGTGGTTGGAGAAGGACGACTTGATGCCCTTCGCGCCCGTCGAGGCGACCGTGACGACACCCGGCAGCTGGGTCGGGATGTCGAGGCACTCCGAGGGGTCGACGACCCGGTCGCCCGGCGTCGTGTCGTTCGGGGACGACGGATCGGTGATCTCGTCGGCGGCGAGGTCGTAGTTCTCGTTGCCCGCCGCGGCGACGTTGACCGCGCCCTTCTTCTCCGCGTACCGCGAGGCCCGGCCGACGGCCTCCACGAGCGCCTTCTGGTCCGGGTCGTTCTTGCAGTTGAAGTACCAGGGGTCCGTGTAATAGCTGTTGTTCGTCACGTCGACCCCGTGCTCGGCCGCCCACACGAAGCCGCAGACCACGGCCTCGGTGTAGAAGAAGCCGGCCGTGGTGGACACCTTGATGCCGGAGACCTTCACCCCGGGCGCCACACCGGTCATGCCGACGCCGTTCTTGGCGGCGGCGATCTCACCGGCGACATGGGTGCCGTGCGGGCTCTCCTCGGCGCTCGGCCGCCAGGCCCCGTCGGCCGTGTCCGGCTTGCCCGACACGCAGTTGACCGACGCCTTGCGGTCGAAGTTGGGCGCGATGTCGGGGTGGGTGTCGTCGACACCGGTGTCGATCACGGCGACCGTGACCTTCTTGCTGCCCAGCGTCTTCTCGTGCGCCTTGTCCGCCTTGATGGCCGGCAGGTCCCACTGCTGGGGCTGCAGCGGGTCCTGCCCGGCGGGGGCGTCGGCCGCGGCGACCTCGGCCGCGCTCAGCACCTTCGGCGCGCCCAGGTCACCCGTCGACGCCGAGGGCAGCGGCGCGGTGCGGGTGGCACCCGCCGACTGCACGCCGCGCACCGTGCGGATGGTCTTGGCGAAATCGGCGTTCGAGGAGTGGACGACGATGACGCCGATCTGGTCGTACGACGTCACGATCGTGCCGCCGGCCTTGGCGACGGCCTTCTTCACGTACGCCGAAGTGCCGTGCCCCGGCTTGACGTTGACGACGTAGCTGAGCGGGGTCGCGTCGGCCTGTGCCGCCGCGGGAGCGGGGGCGTCCTCGGCGGCCGTGGCCGCGGTGTTCGGCAGGAACGCGAGGGCCGTGGCCATGGCCATCCCGGCCGGGATCGCGGCGGCGCGACGGTAGCGCGCGTACGGCGCAGTCATGGTGTCTCCAGTTCGTTCACGGTACGAGCTGATCTTGCGGAAGGTCTCGGTGGCGAGTCGGGTCACTTGACCGCGCGCAGCGCGTTGACGATGCCGTGCCCGTAGAAGCCGTTGAGGCGCTTGCCGCCCTTGCAGACCGCGTCCTGGGTGCCGTCGCCGTCCTGGTCGTAGGAGGTGGGGCAGGCGGTCGCGTCGGCCTGCGCCTTCAGCAGCGCCTGGAGCTGGGCCGGAGACGCCCACGGGTGCTTGGACTTCAGCAGCGCGGCGACACCGGAGGCGTGCGGCGAGGCCATCGAGGTGCCCTGCAGGAAGCCCCAGGTGCCGCCCGGCAGGGTGGACAGGATGCGGCCGTCCTTCGAGGGCGTGTCCGGGATCTGGTAACGGCGGTCACCACCCGGCGCCGCGACGTCGACGACGCCCTTGCCGTACGTCGAGAAGTACGACTTGGCGTTGTCGACACCCGTCGAGCTCACCGTGACGACACCCGGCAGCTGGGTCGGCACGTCGAAGCACTCGTGCGGGTCGATGGTGCGCTCCACCGGGGTGGAGTCGTCCGGGCTGGAGTCGTCGACGATCGCGTCCGAGTCCAGGTCGTGGTTGGAGTTGCCCGCGGAGGCGACGTTCAGCGTGCCCTTCTTCTGGGCGTACAGCTGCGCCCGGTTGACCGCGTCGACGATGGCCCGCTGGTCCGGGTCGTCCATGCAGTTGTACAGCCACGGGTCGACGTAGTAGCTGTTGTTCGTGATCTCGACGCCGTGGTCGGCGGCGAACACGAACGCGCATACGACGCTCTCCGGGTAGAAGAGGCCGTTCGCCCGGTCGGTCACGTTGATGCTGGACACCTTCACACCGGGAGCGACACCCGCGACGCCCACGCCGTTGCGGGCGGCGGCTATCTCACCCGCGACGTGCGTGCCGTGGTAGTCCCCGGCGGTGTACGGACGCCAGGCGCCCTCGCTGGTGTCGGGCTTGCCGCCGGCACAGTTGGCGGACTGCGACGCGGAGAAGTTCGGGGCGATGTCGGGGTGGGTGTCGTCCACGCCGGTGTCGATCACGGCGACGGTCACCTTGCGGCTGCCCGGGTTGATCTGCGCGGCCTTGTCGGCGCCGATCGCGCGCAGGTCCCACTGGTCCGCCTCGAGGGGCTCGCTCTCGGGCGTCTTCGCCGAGGCGGCCTCGGTGCGCTCGGCCTGGGCGTCCGTCAGGTACTCGACCGCGCCCTCCTCCTTCGTCCCCGCGGCCGTCAGCGGCGTCGTCCGGGTGGCCCCCGCCGACTGCACGCCGCGCGCCGTGCGGATGGTCCGGGCGAAGTCGGGGTTCGAGGAGTGGACGACGATGACGCCGATCCGCTCGTACGTGGTCACGACCGAGCCGTCGGCCTTCGCGATCGCCTTCTTCACTGAGGCGATCGTGTGGCCGTCCACCTTGGTGTTGACGACGTACGCCAGGTTCGGCGCGTCCGCCGTCCGAGTGGCCGACTCCGCCTGCGGGGCGGCCGACGCGGCGGCCGGCAGGAAGCCCAGCGAGGCCGTCAGGGACAGCACGACGGGCACGGCGAGAGCGAGCCGGCGTCTGGAACGCAAGTGAGACATGGGGTCTCCACATCCTCCGGAAACGAAACCGGCCCGAGGCACAGGTGGTGCTCGGGCAGGTACATGACGTGGTGGTGCAGGGCGAAGCTATCCCGGCCTCTCGCTGGCCAGCAACGCTTTGTCGAAACGACTTCGGAAAGAACGCCGGGCGTTTGAACCGGTTCTCGCGTGCCGCCGTGACGTTGAACAAGGAGCGCGAGGACACTCGCCTCCGCCCCCGTTCACAACCGCTTCCGTCCCTGCGAGGAGACTCCGTGGCCACCGACGCACCGCCCCCGTCGAAAGAGCAACACAAGCTCCCCTCACCCGAGGAGTTCGCCGAGGTGCAGGAGAGCGCGGAGTTCGGTGAACTGCGCCGCTCCTACCGCTCCTTCGCCTTCCCGCTGACCGTCGGCTTCATCGCCTGGTACCTGCTGTACGTCCTGCTCTCGAACTACGCGGGCGGCTTCATGGGCACGAAGCTCTTCGGCAACGTCAACGTCGCCTTCGTCCTCGGCGTCGCCCAGTTCGTCACCACGTTCCTCATCGCCTGGTGGTACTCGCGGCACGCCGCCGCGAAGCTCGACCCCAAGGCCGAGGCCATCAAGACCCGGATGGAGAGCGGCGCATGAGCCCCGTACAGCAGACCCTCCTCGCCCAGCAGAACTTCATCGCGGCGAACGAGGCCAGCGAGCACCGCCCGCTGATCATCACCCTGTTCGCGCTGTTCGTCGTCGCGACCCTCGGCATCACCATCTGGGCGGGCCGCCAGACCAAGGACGCCGCCGACTTCTACGCCGGCGGCCGCCAGTTCAGCGCCTTCCAGAACGGCCTCGCCGTCTCCGGCGACTACATGTCCGCCGCGTCGTTCCTCGGCATCGCGGGCGCCATCGCCCTCTTCGGGTACGACGGCTTCCTCTACTCCATCGGCTTCCTGGTCGCCTGGCTGGTCGCCCTGCTCCTGGTGGCCGAGCCGCTGAGGAACTCCGGCCGCTACACCATGGGCGACGTCCTCGCGTACCGCATGCGCCAGCGCCCGGTCCGCACGGCCGCCGGCACCTCCACCATCGTGGTGTCGATCTTCTACCTGCTGGCCCAGATGGCCGGAGCGGGCGTCCTCGTCTCGCTGCTGCTCGGCATCACCTCCGACGCCGGCAAGATCCTCATCGTCGCCCTCGTGGGCGTCCTGATGATCGTCTACGTCTCCATCGGCGGTATGAAGGGCACCACCTGGGTCCAGATGATCAAGGCCGTGCTGCTCATCGGCGGCACCATCCTGATCACCTTCCTGGTGCTGCTGAAGTTCAACTTCAACATCTCCGACCTGCTCGGCACGGCCGCCGAGAACAGCGGCAAGGGCGCCGCCTTCCTGGAGCCCGGCCTGCAGTACGGCGCGACCGGCACCTCCAAGCTGGACTTCATCTCCCTCGGCATCGCCCTGGTCCTCGGCACCGCCGGCCTGCCGCACATCCTGATCCGCTTCTACACGGTGCCCGACGCCAAGGCCGCCCGTAAGTCCGTGAACTGGGCCATCGGCATCATCGGCGGTTTCTACCTGATGACCATCGCCCTCGGCTTCGGCGCCGCCGCACTGATCTCCCAGGACGAGATCATCGCGTCCAACCCGTCCGGAAACACGGCCGCACCCCTGCTCGCCCTGCATCTGGGCGGTGTCGACTCGACCTGGGGCGCCATCCTGCTCGCCACGATCTCGGCGGTGGCCTTCGCGACCATCCTCGCGGTCGTCGCCGGCCTCACCCTCGCCTCGTCGTCGTCCTTCGCGCACGACATCTACGCCAACGTCATCCGCAAGGGGAAGGCCTCCGGCGCCGAGGAGGTCCGCGCGGCCCGCTGGGCGACCGTCTTCATCGGCGTCGTCTCCATCGGCCTGGGCGCCCTGGCCCGCGACCTGAACGTGGCCGGCCTGGTCGCCCTCGCCTTCGCGGTCGCCGCCTCCGCCAACCTCCCGACGATCCTCTACAGCCTGTTCTGGAAGCGCTTCACCACCCAGGGCGCGCTGTGGTCGATCTACGGCGGCCTGATCGTCGCCGTCGGCCTGGTGCTGTTCTCGCCCGTCGTCTCCGGCGACCCCAAGGCGATGTTCCCCGAGGTCGACTTCGCCTGGTTCCCGCTGAAGAACCCGGGCATCATCTCCATCCCCTTCGGCTTCCTCATGGGCTGGCTCGGCACGGTCCTGTCCAAGGAGGAGCCCGACGCCAAGAAGTACGCGGAGCTGGAGGTCCGGTCCCTGACCGGCACCGGAGCCCACTGAGCACGATCCCTCCCGCGCGGCCGTGTCGTAGGAACCTCCAGGTCCCTGCGGCCCGGCCGCGTTCCACGTCGTGGGATCGGGTCTGTGGTGTTGTCGGTGGGGTCACGTAGGCTCGCAGATGTCGGAGAAGCAGTGCCGCACGCATGATCCGCGACGAGGGAGGGGGCCCACGTGCTCATCGACACCTACGGCCGGGTGGCCACCGACCTGAGGGTCTCACTGACCGACCGGTGCAACCTGCGCTGTACGTACTGCATGCCCGAGGAGGGCCTGCAGTGGCTGGCCAAGCCGGACCTGCTCGACGACGACGAGATCGTCCGCCTGATCGACATCGCGGTCACGTCCCTCGGCATCGAGGAGGTCCGCTTCACCGGCGGCGAGCCGCTGCTGCGCCCGGGCCTGGTCGGCATCGTCGAGCGCGTCGCGGCGCTGGATCCCCGCCCCCAGATGTCGCTGACGACCAACGGCATCGGCCTCAAGCGCACCGCGGCGGCCCTGAAGGAAGCGGGCCTGGACCGGGTCAACGTCTCCCTGGACACCCTCCGCCCGGACGTCTTCAAGACCCTCACCCGCCGCGACCGCCACAAGGACGTCCTCGAGGGCCTGCACGCCGCCCGCGACGCGGGCCTGACCCCGGTCAAGGTCAACTCGGTCCTGATGCCGGGGCTCAACGACGACGAGGCCCCCGACCTCCTCGCCTGGGCCGTGGAGCACGACTACGAGCTGCGCTTCATCGAGCAGATGCCCCTGGACGCCCAGCACGGCTGGAAGCGCGACGGCATGATCACGGCCGGGGACATCCTGACCTCCCTGCGCACCCGCTTCGAGCTGACCGCCGAGGGCGAGGAGAAGCGCGGCTCGGCACCGGCGGAGCGCTGGCTCGTCGACGGCGGCCCGCATGTCGTCGGTGTCATCGCCTCCGTCACCCGCCCGTTCTGCGCCGCCTGCGACCGCACCCGCCTCACGGCCGACGGCCAGGTCCGCACCTGTCTGTTCGCCCAGGAGGAGACGGACCTGCGCGCCGCGCTGCGCTCGGGCGCCCCGGACGAGGAGATCGCCCGCATCTGGCGTCTGGCGATGTGGGGCAAGAAGGCGGGAGCGGGCCTGGACGACCCGACGTTCGTACAGCCGACCAGGCCCATGTCGGCGATCGGTGGGTAGAGACACTCAGGGGCGCGGGGAACTGCGCGACAAGCCACGACGCACCCGCACCCGGAAGCGTCACACGTCCCGCGCTTCCCATTCCTTGAGAAGGACCACGTCCTTCAAGAACCCGCGCACCCCGAGGAACTGCGACAGGTGCTCGCGGTGCTCCTCGCACGCCAGCCACGTCTTGCGCCGCTCCGGTGTATGGATCTTCGGGTTGTTCCACGCCAGCACCCACACGGCGTCGGCGCGGCAGCCCTTCGCGGAACAGATGGGCGTCTCGTCACTCACGGCTTCGTCTCACCACTGCACATCATCACGACACAAAAGGCGACGCCGAGCAGCCACGGGGGGAGCTGCCCGGCGTCGGTCCGTCGCTCCGACGGGGGATGCGGAGCGCGTACGAAGTATGTCACGGGTAACCCCGAGCCCGGCACTGGAACAACACGATTGATCTGAGCTTTTCTTGAGCTTGGCGGGAAGATGACTTCCCTTCGCGAGCCCTCGTGATCTCTCCCCGAGCGCCCCTACCGCTCGTGCGATTCGCCCCCCGCACCCGGCACCGGCCCGGACACGGCGTCTTCCGCGACGGATTCCGCCCGCCCGTCACCGGAACCCGGCGGCTCGATCATCGGACGCGTCTGCGACACCACGTACGTCGACGGCAGAGACGGCGCGTTCTCGCGCCCCGCGTTCGCGATCACCACCGCGATGTACGGCAGCACCAGCCCGAGCACCAACGCCACGATGGCGACGTGCCGTTCGACGTTCCACAACGTGGCCGCGAGGATCACGGAGATCGTGCGGACCGTCATCGAGATCACGTACCGGCGCTGCCGCCCGCGTACGTCCTCCTGGAGTCCCGTCCGGGCGCCGGTGATCCGGAAAACCTGGACGTTGCCGCCGCCATGCTGCTTCCGCATCGCATTCCACCATCCGCCCGTATCGGACTGTCCCCGCCCCGTGGCCGCCCCGGGCCGGCCGGGGAACCTGACCAGGGCAGCTTCCACGTTACGCCGCGTCTGCGCCCGCTACGAGACCGGGTGGCGCACCGCCGGTACGAACGGTCTGCGCCGTCCCGCGGACGGCCCGCGTCGGCATGCGGCGTACGGTTCCTGGGCCGACACTGGCCGTAGTGCTCACGTCGAGCCGCACGAGGAGGCAGCGATGGGCTGGTTGTGGGCGATCATCGTAGGACTGGTACTCGGCCTGATCGCCAAGGCGATCATTCCGGGCAAGCAACACCTTCCCCTGTGGCTGACCGTGATCCTGGGCATGATCGGCGGCATCGCCGGCAACGCCATCGCCCGGGCGGCCGGTGTCGACGCCACATCGGGGATCGACTGGTGGCGGCACGTCTTCCAGCTGGTGATGGCGATCATCCTGGTCGGTCTGGGCGACCGGGCCTGGACTGCGGCCAGGGCAGGCAGACGCAGTGCGTAACGGGGTGCACGGCGAAGGGGGCGGCCTCCACACCGGAGACCGCCCCCTTCCTCGTGCTCTCAGCCGCCCGTGACCTCGACCGCGGCCAGGTTCTTCTTGCCCCGGCGCAGCACCAGCCAGCGGCCGTGCAGCAGGTCCTCCTTGGCGGGGACGGCGTCCTCGCCGGCCACCTTCACGTTGTTCACGTAGGCGCCGCCCTCCTTGACCGTGCGGCGCGCGGCCGACTTGCTGGCCACCAGGCCGACCTCGGCGAACAGGTCCACGACCGGGCCGAGCTCGGCGACCTGGATGTGCGGCACCTCCGACAGGGCCGCGGCCAGCGTCTTCTCGTCGAGCTCCGCCAGCTCGCCCTGCCCGAACAGGGCCTTGGACGCGGCGATCACGGCGGCCGTCTGACCGGCGCCGTGCACCAGCGTCGTCAGCTCCTCGGCCAGCGCGCGCTGCGCGGCCCGGGCCTGCGGACGCTCCTCGGTCTGCCGCTCCAGCTCCTCCAGCTCCGCACGGGAGCGGAAGGACAGGATGCGCATGTACTTGGAGATGTCCCGGTCGTCCACGTTCAGCCAGAACTGGTAGAACGCGTACGGCGTCGTCATCTCCGGGTCGAGCCAGACGGCGCCGCCCTCGGTCTTGCCGAACTTGGTGCCGTCCGCCTTGGTCATCAGCGGCGTCGCCAGCGCGTGCACGCTCGCGTCCGGCTCCAGGCGGTGGATCAGGTCCAGGCCCGCCGTGAGGTTGCCCCACTGGTCACTGCCGCCCTGCTGCAGCGTGCAGCCGTAGCGCCGGTACAGCTGGAGGAAGTCCATGCCCTGCAGCAGCTGGTAGCTGAACTCCGTGTAGCTGATGCCCTCGGAGGACTCCAGGCGCCGGGCCACGGAGTCCTTCGTCAGCATCTTGTTGACGCGGAAGTGCTTTCCGATGTCACGGAGGAACTCGATGGCGGAGAGGTTCTCCGTCCAGTCGAGGTTGTTGACCATGACGGCCGCGTTCTCGCCCTCGAAGTCCAGGAACGGCTCGATCTGGGCGCGCAGCTTGGCGACCCAGCCGGTGACCGTCTCCGGGTCGTTCAGCGTGCGCTCCGCGGTCGGGCGCGGGTCGCCGATCAGGCCCGTGGCACCGCCGACCAGCGCCAGCGGCCGGTGACCGGCCTGCTGGAGCCGGCGCACGGTGAGCACCTGCACCAGGTGCCCCACGTGCAGCGACGGCGCCGTCGGGTCGAAACCGCAATAGAACGTGACGGGACCGTCCGCGAGCGCCTTGCGCAAAGCGTCCTCGTCAGTGGACAGGGCGAACAGCCCGCGCCACTTCAGCTCGTCGACGATGTCCGTCACGGTTCTCGTATCTCCTTGAGTGGGCTCGTAATCAGGTACGAGGTTATACGCCCTGGCTGACAGAGCTCATATTGAAGTCCGGCACCCGTAGGGCCGGCATCGCGGCCCTGGTGAACCAGTCGCTCCATTCCCGCGGCAGCGTCTTCTCGGTCCGCCCCGCCTCCGTGGCCCGGCCCAGCACCCCGACCGGCGACTCGTTGAACCGGAAGTTGTTCACCTCGCCCGTCACCTCGCCGTTCTCGACGAGGTAGACGCCGTCCCGCGTCAGACCGGTCAGCAGCAGCGACGCCGGGTCGACCTCGCGGATGTACCACAGGCAGGTCAGCAGCAGCCCGCGCTCGGTGTTCGCGACCATCTCCTCCAGGGACCGGTCCTCACCGCCGTCCAGGATGATGTTGTCGATCCCCGGCGCCACGGGCAGGCCGGTCAGGCCCGCGCTGTGCCTGCTGGTCGTCAGATGCCGCAGCTCGCCCTCGCGCATCCACTCGGTGGCCGTCAGCGGCAGTCCGTTGTCGAACACCGACTGATCGCCCCCGGAGGAATGCGCGATCACGAACGGCGCCGACTCCAGACCCGGCTCGTTCGGGTCGCTGCGCAGGGTCAGTGGGAGGTCGGTCAGCTTCTCGCCGACCCGCGTGCCCCCGCCCGGCTTGGAGAACACCGTGCGGCCCTCGACCGCGTCCCGGCCCGACGCCGACCACATCTGGTAGATCAGCAGGTCCGCCACGGCCGTCGGCGGCAGCAGCGTCTCGTACCGCCCCGCGGGCAGCTGCATGCGCCGCTCGGCCCACCCGAGGCGCACGGCCAGCTCAGCGTCCAGGGCCGCGGGGTCGACGTCCTTGAAGTCCCGCGTGGAGCGCCCGGCCCACGCCGACCGTGTCCGGTCCGGTGACTTGGCGTTCAGCTCCAGCGTCCCGTTCGGCTGGTCGTGCCGCAGCCGCAGCCCCGTGGACGTGCCGACGTACGAGGACACCAGCTCGTGGTTGGCGAAGCCGTACAGCTCGCGGCCACCCGCACGCGCGCGTGCGAAGGCCTCGCCGAGCGCGGGAGCGAAGTCGGCGAACACGGCGGAGGAGGTCTCGACGGGCGCCTCCGTGAACTCCGGTGACGGTGCCACGCCGGTGACCAGCGGCTGCGCGTCCTCGGCGGGTCCGGCGCCGCGCGCGGCGGCCTCGGCGGCCCGCACCAGGGGCTCCAGCTCGTCGGGGGTCACGGCGGACCGTGACACGACCCCCGAGGCCGTGCCCTCCTTGCCGTCGACCGTGGCGATGACGGTGAGGGTGCGCCCGCGCGTGACACCGTTCGTGGTCAGCGCGTTGCCCGCCCAGCGCAGGTTCGCGGTGGACTGCTCGTCGGCGATGACGACACAGCCGTCCGCCCGGGACAGTTCGAGGGCGCGCTCGACGACCTCGTGCGGCTTGCTGGAACGCGCGCTCATCGACCGGCCTCCTGGGTCGTGTTCAGAATGTTGACGCCCTTGAACAGGGCCGACGGGCAGCCGTGCGAGACGGCCGCGACCTGGCCCGGCTGGGCCTTGCCGCAGTTGAAGGCGCCGCCGAGCACATAGGTCTGCGGCCCGCCCACCGCGGACATCGAGCCCCAGAAGTCGGTGGTCGTCGCCTGGTAGGCCACATCGCGCAGCTGCCCTGCGAGCCGCCCGTTCTCGATGCGGTAGAAGCGCTGGCCGGTGAACTGGAAGTTGTAGCGCTGCATGTCGATCGACCAGGACCGGTCGCCGACGACGTAGATGCCGCGCTCCACACCCCCGATCAGGTCCTCGGTCGACATCCCGGCCGGGTCCGGCCGCAGCGACACATTCGCCATGCGCTGCACCGGCACGTGCCCGGGGGAGTCGGCGTAGGCGCAGCCGTTGGACCGCTCGAAGCCGGTGAGCTTCGCGATCCGCCGGTCCAGCTGGTAGCCGACGAGTGTGCCGTCCTTGACCAGGTCCCAGGACTGGCCCTGGACGCCCTCGTCGTCGTAGCCGATGGTGGCCAGGCCGTGCTCGGCGGTGCGGTCGCCGGTGACGTTCATCAGCTCCGAGCCGTAGCGCAGCTTGCCGAGCTGGTCGAAGGTGGCGAAGGAGGTGCCGGCGTAGGCGGCCTCGTAGCCCAGCGCCCGGTCGAGCTCGGTGGCGTGGCCGATGGACTCGTGAATGGTCAGCCACAGGTTGGACGGGTCGACGACCAGGTCGTACAGGCCCGGCTCCACGCTCGGCGCGCGCATCTTCTCGGCGAGCAGCTCCGGGATGCGCTCCAGCTCGCCCGCCCAGTCCCAGCCGGTGCCCGTCAGGTACTCCCAGCCGCGCCCCACCGGCGGCGCGAGGGTGCGCATGGAGTCGAACTCACCGCTCGACTCGTCCACCGACACGGCGTTGAACACCGGGTGCAGCCGCACCCGCTGCTGCGTGGTCACCGTCCCCGCGGTGTCGGCGTAGAACTTGTTCTCGTGGACCGTGAGCAGGGAGGAGTCGACGTGGTCGACGCCGTCGGCCGCCAGCAGCCGGGCGCTCCACTCCGCGATCAGTCCGGCCTTCTCCTCGTCTGGCACGGAGAAGGGGTCGGTCTCGTACGACGAGATCCACGTCTTCTCGGCGTGCACCGGCTCGTCGGCCAGCTCGACCCGCTCGTCCGACCCGGCCGCCTTGATCACCTGGGCGGACAGCTTGGCCATCGCCACCGCCTGCCCGGCGACCCGGGCGGCGGCGTCCATGGTGAGGTCGACGCCGGACGCGAAGCCCCACGTACCGCCGTGCACCACCCGCACCGCGTACCCGAGGTCGGTGGTGTCCGACGACCCGGCGGGCTTGGCGTCCCGGAACCGCCAGGAGGCGCCCCGCACCCGCTCGAACCGGAAGTCCGCGTGCTCGGCGCCCAGCGCACGCGCGCGTGCGAGGGCCGCGTCGGCGAGGGCGCGTAGGGGGAGGGCCGTGAAGGCCTCGTCGATGGTATGAGGCACCGCCGTCTCTTTCTGTCGAGGTGACCGTGGTTGCCGTACGTCGTGACTGCTCCGATCATGTCGTCCATCCAGCGCGCGGGCCACGACTTTCCGGAGCGGGGCCGACGGGTTTCTGTAGGGACCCGACAGTGAGTCCCGTACGCCACTGTCGGTGCCCGATTGTCCGCGGGCGTGCCCGGACCGATAGGTTTTCGAGGAAGCCGCCTGTCATCACCGCCTGTCGTCCAGGCGGCCGGGCGGGTATCTGACCGCTATCGAAAGGGTGATCCGTTGAGCCGCTCGGTTCTCGTCACCGGAGGCAACCGGGGCATCGGCCTCGCCATCGCCCGCGCTTTCGCCGATGCCGGCGACAAGGTCGCCATCACGTACCGCTCGGGTGAGCCGCCGGCCGCCCTGACGGAATTGGGCTGCCTGGCCGTCAAGTGCGACATCACCGACGCCGAGCAGGTGGAGCAGGCCTACAAGGAGATCGAGGAGGCCCACGGCCCCGTCGAGGTCCTCGTCGCCAACGCCGGCATCACCAAGGACCAGCTCCTCATGCGCATGTCCGAGGAGGACTTCACCTCGGTCATCGACACCAACCTCACCGGCACCTTCCGCGTCGTCAAGCGCGCCAACCGCGGCATGCTGCGCGCCAAGAAGGGCCGCGTGGTGCTCATCTCGTCGGTCGTCGGTCTGTACGGCGGCCCCGGCCAGTCGAACTACGCCGCCTCCAAGGCCGCTCTGGTCGGCTTCGCGCGCTCCCTCGCCCGTGAGCTGGGCTCGCGCAACCTCACCTTCAACGTCGTCGCGCCCGGCTTCGTCGACACCGACATGACCAAGGCGCTCACCGACGAGCAGCGCGAGAACATCGTGAAGCAGGTCCCGCTCGGCCGGTACGCCCAGCCGGAGGAGATCGCCGCGACGGTGCGGTTCCTCGCCTCGGACGACGCCTCGTACATCACTGGAGCCGTCATCCCCGTTGACGGCGGACTGGGAATGGGTCACTGATCACCATGAGCGGAATTCTCGAAGGCAAGCGCATCCTGATCACTGGTGTGCTGACGGAGGCCTCCATCGCCTTCCACACCGCCAAGCTGGCCCAGGAGCAGGGC
This sequence comes from Streptomyces sp. WAC04114, assembly GCF_019733245.1. NCBI lineage: Bacteria > Bacillati > Actinomycetota > Actinomycetes > Kitasatosporales > Streptomycetaceae > Streptomyces > Streptomyces sp. WAC04114. The sequence continues at coordinate 6,659 of NZ_JAIGQA010000144.1, read as the reverse complement.
GCCGAGGTCATCCTCACGGCGTTCCCGCGGCCCACGCTGACCGAGCGCATCGCCAAGAAGCTGCCGAAGCCCACCAAGGTCATCGAGCTCGACGTCACCAACGACGAGCACCTCGGGCGCCTGGCCGACATCGTCGGCGAGGAGCTCGGCGGCCTGGACGGCGTCGTCCACTCCATCGGCTTCGCCCCGCAGGACGCCCTGGGCGGCAACTTCCTCAACACGCCGTTCGAGTCGGTCGCCACGGCCATGCACGTCTCGGCGTACTCCCTGAAGTCGCTCACCATGGCCTGCCTGCCGCTGATGCAGAACGGCGGCTCCGTCGTCGGTCTGACGTTCGACGCGCAGTTCGCCTGGCCGCAGTACGACTGGATGGGCCCGGCCAAGGCCGCACTGGAGGCCACCAGCCGCTACATGGCCCGCGACCTGGGCAAGCAGAACATCCGCTGCAACCTGGTCTCGGCCGGTCCGCTCGGCTCCATGGCCGCCAAGTCCATCCCGGGCTTCAGCGAGCTGGCCTCGGTGTGGGACGACCGCTCCCCGCTGGAGTGGGACCTGAAGGACCCCGAGCCGGCCGGGCGTGGTGTCGTCGCCCTGCTGAGCGACTGGTTCCCGAAGACCACGGGCGAGATCGTCCACGTGGACGGCGGTCTGCACGCCATCGGAGCCTGACCTCCGGTACGTCGTCGACGCCCCGTTTCCCGCCGCGCGCGGGGAACGGGGCGTCACCCGTTCGGCTCAGCCGACCGGGCGGGGGAGGCCCACAACTGGGCACTCTGGAGTACGCGTTCACCGCCCGAATCCCTCCCCAGCACGGCCGAGGAGGTCCCCTTGTGCGCTTGTCCCGCCGAACGGCCTCAGTGTCCCTCGCCGTCGCGCTCGTGCTGACCCTGGCGTACGAGGCGGTGCCCCACGCGCGCGTGCCCGCCGACGAGCGGGAGTCCGCCGATCCCTTCGGTGCCGCGTGCCGGATCCGCGTGACCGGCTCCAAGGTGACCGCGTACTGCCACAACCCCTACCCGGAGCCCGACCGCGTGAGCCTGCACGTCGAGTGCGCCCGCTGGTGGGACATCGACACCGACAGCTCACCGATCGAGGCCGGACCCGCGCAGACCGTGCGGCTGACGGGGCGGTGCTGGAAAGAGGTCGGCGACGTGTGGATCAGTCACCGGCGGGAGAGCTGAGCCGAGCCCGGCGGGTGATGCCAGTCGCCCGTGGGGAGGTGAGCACGGCGGGCGGTGTCAGTCGCCGGTGGGGGAGGTGACGCCGCCCAGCCGGCACAGGAACGGGTAGCGGGCCGCCTCCGCCGCCGCCGTGTCCGCCTCGCCCGCGCGGATCGCCTCCAGCAGCCGCCCGTGGTCCATGTGCGTCTCCGGCGTCAGCTTCTCGCCGACGTCCTCGCGCAGCCAGTCCCGCAGTACCTCGCCCAGGTCCGCGTACATGGCCGTCATGACGTCGTTGTGGGACGCGGAGACCACGGCCAGGTGGAACGTCGCGTCCGCGGTCACGAACGCCTCCTTGTCGCCCGACTCCCAGGCCTTCTCGCGCCGCAGCAGCAGCGCGTCGAGCTGCTTGAGGTCCTTCTCCGTGCGCCGCTGGGCGGCCAGCCGGGCGGCGGCCGACTCCAGCGTGGAGCGCAGCTCGGCGATGTGCCGGGGGTCGGCCTCGGCGAACCGCCGCTGCATCACGCCCGCCAGCTCGCTCGTCGCCACGACGTACGTGCCGGAACCCTGGCGGATGTCCAGCAGGCCGTTGTGCGACAGGGCACGGACGGCCTCACGGACCGTGTTGCGGGCGACGCCCAGCTGCTCGACCAGTTCCGGCTCGGTCGGGATCCGGGAGCCGACCGGCCACTCGCCCGAGGTGATCTGGGCCCGCAGCGCGGCGATGACCTGCTCGGACAGGGCCGAGCGGCGGGGATGGCTCAGGGGCATGGCACACCTTCGCACGACCGGGGCGCCCTGCGGCAGCCGGGGAGTGGACAGTCAATCATCCCATGATTCTATGATGGGGCTCATGCCTAGTGAGGAAACCCGGACGATGACGCCCCCGACCGTACGCAGTTCGGCCGCGCACGACGCCGGGAAAGCCGGGGGCGCGTCCACGCGCGCGTGGACGATGCGACTGCTCGTCCTCGGCATCGTGCTGTCCGCGCTGAACCTCCGCCCCGCCATCACCAGCCTCGGCGCCCTCCTGGAGGAGGTCCGCGACGGGCTGGGCATGAGCGGCAGCGTGGCCGGGCTGCTCACCTCGGTGCCGCCGCTGTGCTTCGCCGTCTTCGGCGTCATGGCCCCACGGCTCGCCCGCCGGTTCGGCGCCGGCGCCGTGGTGTGCGCCGGCATGGTCGCCATCGCCACCGGCCTGCTGATACGCCCGTACGCGGGCGGCACGGCCGGCTTCCTGGCGGGCAGCGCCCTGGCCCTCATGGGCATCGCGGTCAGCAACGTCCTGATGCCGGTCATCGTCAAGCACTGGTTCCCCGACCGCGTGGGGTCCATGACCGGCCTGTACTCCATGGCCCTGGCCCTCGGCACGTCCCTCGCGGCCGCCGTGACGGTCCCCCTGACCGACACCCTCGGCGGCAGCTGGCAGACCGGCCTGGCCCTGTGGGCGGGGCTCGCCGTGGCGGCCGTGCTGCCGTGGCTGCCCTTCGTCCGGGGACGGGTCACGCCTCCCGGGGCGGGAGAGAAGGCCGCGGAGGCCGCGACCGGCGGTGCTGCGTCCGTCGGCGCCGCGTCCGTCGGGGACCCGTCCGCTCGGGACCGGGACGAGGCGGCGCCGGCACGGACCTCCGCCCCCGCGGAGCACGCGCCCGTGGAGGCGCCCCGGCTGCGCATGGCCCGCAGCCGCACCGCCTGGGCCCTGGCCGTCTTCTTCGGCCTCCAGGCCACCGCCGCCTACATCACGATGGGCTGGATGGCGCAGATCTTCCGGGACGCCGGCGTCCCCGCCGGCACCGCGGGCCTGCTGCTGGCGGTCACCATGGTGATGGGCGTGCCCCTGGCCTTCGTCATACCCCGCCTGGCCACCCGGCTGCCCCACCAGGGCCCGATCGTGCTCGCCCTGGGCCTCTGCGGCCTCGTCGGCTACGCCGGGCTGTACCTCGCACCCGCCACCGGCGCCTGGGCCTGGGCCGTGCTGCTCGGCGTCGCCAACTGCGCCTTCCCGCTCGCCCTGACCATGGTCGGCATGCGGGCCAGGACCGGCCCCGGGGTGGCCCAGCTGTCGGCGTTCGCGCAGAGCACCGGCTATCTCATCTCCATCCCCGGACCGCTCCTGGTGGGCGTCCTCTACCAGCACAGCGGCGGCTGGGGCCTGCCGATCGCGCTGATGAGCGCCCTGATGATCCCGCAGATGGTCGTCGGCTTCCTGGCCGGGCGGGACCGCACCGTGGAGGACGAGGCCGCCCGCTGAGCCCTTGCCCCGGGGAGCGGTGGTCACCCCGGGGCGCCCCGCCGGCACGGCGGGTGGGAGACTGGCCCCATGCCAGTGCTCGACCCGAACCCCCAGCACGGTCAGAAGAAGATGCTGCTCGTCTTCGGCGCCTTCTTCGCGATCTTCATCGTCATCGCCGTCATCGCGACCATCGCCTCACCATGACCCGCGCCCGCGCGGCCCATGGTGGGGTTAGCCCCCCTGTCCCCTAGGGGGTGAGGGTCAGGGTCAAGTGGGTGGATCACCGGATGGGTCGGCGGCCGAGGATTCCGTAGCTTCAAGTGTGTGACCGCGCGACGGTCACCGACCACTCGAAGAGCGGAGGCACCCATGTCGGCCCCTACGCACACGCGGCCCCACCCGGCGACCCGGGCCGGCGCCGCCGGCCGTCTGCCCTGGTGGGCCCTCGCCCTGCCCGTGCTGGCCTTCACCGCACTGCTCGCCCTGAACCTGAACCCGTCCGACGCCCACGCCGCCACCGGCGACCCCGCGATCACCCGGCTCTTCGAGCACGCGCAGCAGCTGATGACCCGCTGATCACGGACGAACACCGTGGTCAACTCCCTGCGCCCCGTGGCGTGTTTCATGCGAAGCTGGATCTCATGAGCGTCGCTGAACCCCGCAGGATTGCCCTCTTCCGCCATGCGAAAGCCGACTGGCCACAGGTCACGGATCACGAGCGTCCGCTCGCCGACCGGGGCCGGACGGAAGCGGCGGAGGCCGGGCGCAGGCTTGCCGACACCGGTATCGCCTTCGACCTGGCCCTGTGCTCCACCGCGGTCCGGACCCGGGAGACCTGGAAGCTCGCCGTCCAGGAGTTCCCCCAGCGGCCGAAAACGGTCTATGAGGAGCGGATTTACGAGGCCTCGCCGGGCGAGCTGATCGCCCTGCTCAACGAGACCCCCGACGACGTGCGGAACGTCCTCATGATCGGGCACAACCCGGGCATTCAGGGCCTCGCCGAGGTGCTGGCGGGCTCGGGCGAGGACGAGGCCCGCGAGCGGATGACGCGCCGCGGCTTCCCGGCCGCAGCCTTCGCCGTGCTGTCGTTCGGCGGTACGTGGAAGAGCCTGGAGCCGGGTTCCGCCGAGCTGCGCGACTACTGGGCCCCGGCCGAGTGACGATCTCCGCGTGAGTGGGGCCCGGCGCCGGTGCGGCGCCGGGCCCTTCCTGACCAGACCAGGTACTTCCTGACCGTGCCCGGTGCGACCGCGCCCTTCCCGACCGATCCCGGCTCAGTCGATGTCGAGGGTGTCCGCCGCCTCGACCTCTTCGCGCGTGACGCCCAGCAGGTACAGGACCGTGTCGAGGAAGGGGAAGTTCACCGCGGCGTGCGCGGCCTCGCGCACCACCGGTTTGGCATTGAAGGCGACACCGAGACCGGCCGCGTTCAGCATGTCCAGATCGTTGGCACCGTCACCGATCGCCACGGTCTGCGACAGCGGCACACCCGCCTCCGCGGCGAACCGGCGCAGCAGCCGGGCCTTGCCCGCACGGTCGACGATCTCGCCGGTGACCTTGCCGGTCAGCCTGCCGTCGACGATCTCCAGGGTGTTGGCGTGGGCGAAGTCCAGCCCCAGCCGCTCCTTGAGATCGTCCGTGACCTGGGTGAACCCGCCCGAGACGACACCGACTTGGTAGCCGAGCCGCTTCAGCGTACGGATCAGGGTGCGGGCGCCCGGCGTCAGCCGCACCTCGCTGCGCACCTTGTCCACGACCGATGCGTCCAGCCCCTCCAACAGCGCCACACGGGCGTGCAGGGACTGCTCGAAGTCCAGCTCCCCGCGCATCGCGGCCGCCGTCACCTCGGCGACCTTGTCCTCGCAGCCGGCGTGTGCGGCGAACAGCTCGATGACCTCGTCCTGGATCAGCGTCGAGTCGACGTCCATGACCACCAGGCGCTGCGCACGCCGGTACAGGCCGGCGGCGACGACCGCTACATCGATGCCGAGCCGCGCCGCGTCCGTCACCAGGGCGGTGCGCAGCGGCTCGGTCTCCACGCCGGAGACGGCGAACTCGACGGCGGTCACGGGGTACTTGGCCAGCCGGAAGATACGGTCGATGTTGCCGCCGGTCTTCGTGATCCGGGCGGCGATCGCGGCCGTCGCCTCGGCGGTGAGCGGGTGCCCGAGCACGGTGACCAGGGAGCGGCCGAGCCCGCGCGGGCGGTTGTCGCCGTGGCCGGAGATGATCTCCGCCTGCATCTTCATCGACTCGGCCCAGCTGTGGACCGTCGCCCGCAGATCTCCCTCCAGCCCGGGAGGCGGCTCGGTCACGAGCGCGCACAGCACCATCCGGCCACGGGTGACGACCTGCTCGATGTCGACGACGTCGACGGAGTAGGCGGCGAGGGTGTCGAAGAGCCCGGCGGTGATGCCCGGCCTGTCCTTGCCGAAGATCTTCACAAGGAGGGTGGGGACGTCGGCAGGGACGTCGGAAGACGAGGTCTGCGAAGCGCTCATGGTGCTTCCACCGTATCCGGCGGGCGGGGCACACCGCCCCCGAGGTCCGTCTGGCGGACAGCGAACACTGCATGTCGCGCCGATGACACGAACCTTACGCACGGGTACGCCGTCACATGCCGCCGGTCCGTCTCGCGCCCTCGCTGATCATTTCCCTCCACGCGGCTTCCGTGGTGGCGGCGGGGGAGGAGGCGGTGGAGGCGGCGGCCCGTTCCCGTTCCTCGGCCCGGGCGCCTGCCGGGGACCACGCGGCGGCGGCCCGACCGGCCGTACGACGGTGGGAGCGCCGTAGACGTCGCCGGGAGCGGGGGGCTCGTCGTCCGCCGGTGTGTCGGTGTCGGGCCCGGGCCGGGGCCCGGAAGGCTGTTCGGGTGCGGCATCGGAGGGCCGCTCCGCCCAGGGAGGCCGTGCGTCCTCGGGCTCCCGCAACTCGTCCGGCACCCGGAGGTACGGGTTGGTACCCGGGTTGGGCGGCCGGTACGGCGTACCCGGCGCGTAGGGCCCGGCCTCCTCGCCCGGTGACGCCCAGCGGTCCCTTCCCTCGTCTCGGGACCGGGGGTTCCCGGCCCCCGCGTCACCCTCGGGGCCGGTGCCGGCTCCTGACCGGGCGGTGTCGTCCCCGGGCCGTGCCCCGGCGTGCCTGCTGTCCTGGCTGTGCCCCACCGGGTCCGTTCCGCCCCGGGCCGCGGCTTGCCCGGCACCGGCATCGCCCCCGGCCCGCCCCGCCCTGGCCTCCGGCCAGGCCCTCTGCCCGCTGCCTCCGCC
>NZ_JAIGQA010000143.1:0-22316 GCF_019733245.1 Streptomyces sp. WAC04114 | reverse complement strand
GCTTGCGGCGGCCGGGGACCGGGTGGGGGGTCCGGGGTTCTGAGCGTCGAGTTTCGGCTGACCGTCGGTGGGGGTTGTTCGCGCCCACGCGGCGGAGCCGCATATTGAGCACAGCCCCGCGCCCCTGAAAGAAGGCAACTCACGCCCACGAGCGCCAGGAGGCCCGGGCCACCTGGCGCATCAGTCTGCGGTGGCGCCAGCCCTTGAGATGGTCCGCGTAGATCCGGCCCTCCAGGTGGTCGCACTCGTGCTGCAGGCAGCGGGCGAAGAAGCCCGTGCCGTGGACGGTGACGGGTTCTCCCGTCACCGTGAAACCCTCGACCACCGCGTGGTCGTGGCGTTCCGTGCCCGCTTCCAGGCCCGGCAGGGACAGGCAGCCCTCCGGGCCCCGGATCACCACGCCGTCCTTTTCGGCCAAGCGGGGATTGATCACGTGGCCCACGTGGCGGACGTCCTCGTCGTCGGGGCAGTCGTAGACGAAGACCCGCAAGGCCTCGCCGACCTGGTTGGCGGCGAGGCCGACGCCCTGGGCGGCGTACATGGTCGCGAACAAGTCCTCGACGAGTCGGGCCAGTTCGGGGCCGAAGTCGGTGACCTCCGCGCAGGGGGTGTGCAGGACCGGATCGCCGTGCAGGGTGAGGGGTCTCACGCGGCCGTGGGCGCCGGGGATGGAGCTCTGTCGCATGGCGGCAAGAGTAAGGTCCTGTCGGTCCGCGTCTCCCACACGAGTTCGCCACAGTGCCGCGGTTCGGGAGTGCGAATGGATCTCGATAGGCTGAGGTCCACACCACGTGGCCGTCAGGCTTCAAGGCGCGGCGCGTACGCAAGGAGGATCGAGAACTGATGGCAGGCAACTCGGACCCGCTCTCGCCGCGGGCCAAGCTGGCCGTGACCGCGGGCAAGGCGGTCGCGGCGGCATCGCGCGCCGCAGGGCGCGGCAGCGGTTCGGTGATCGGCGGCCGGGTCGCGCTGAAACTCGACCCCGACCTCCTCGCCCGGCTCGCTCAGAACCTGGACGTGATCCTGGTCTCCGCGACGAACGGCAAGACCACCACCACCCGGCTCATCGCCGAGGCACTGCGCGCGGCGGGCCCCGTCGTCTCCAACGCGCTCGGCGCCAACATGCCGGCCGGCATCACCTCGGCCCTCGCCGGCAGCTCCGACGCCCGCTACGGCGTCATCGAGGTCGACGAGAAGTACCTCGCCGGCGTCGCCCGGGACACCGCCCCGAAGTGCATCGCCCTGCTCAACCTCTCGCGCGACCAGCTCGACCGGGCCGCCGAGACACGCATGCTCGCCGAGAACTGGCGGGAGGGGCTCGCGGGCTCCAAGGCCGTGGTCGTGGCCAACTGCGACGACCCGCTGGTGGTGTGGGCGGCGTCGTCCTCCCCCAATGTGATCTGGGTCGCAGCCGGGCAGATGTGGAAGGACGACGCCTGGTCCTGCCCGTCGTGCGGTGGCGTCATGCAGCGCCCGGGCGACGACTGGTTCTGCGGCGAGTGCGGCTTCCGCCGTCCCACGCCGAGCTGGGCGCTCTCGGGCGACCACGTCCTCGACCCGCACGGCTCGGCCTGGCCGATCCACCTCCAGCTGCCCGGCCGCGCCAACAAGGCCAACGCCGCCTCCTCGGCCGCCGTCGCCGCCGTGTTCGGGGTCCCGCCGCAGGTCGCGCTGGAGCGCATGTACCAGGTGCAGGCGGTGGCCGGGCGCTACGACGTCGTCCAGTTCCAGGGCCGTGACCTGCGGCTGCTGCTTGCGAAGAACCCGGCCGGCTGGCTGGAGACGTTCTCCCTGATCGACCCGCCGCCCACGCCGGTCATCCTCTCGGTGAACGCGCGCGGCGCCGACGGCACCGACACCTCCTGGCTGTGGGACGTGGACTACACGCGTCTGACGGGCCACCCGATCTGCGTCGTCGGCGACCGGCGACTGGACCTGGCGGTGCGCCTGGAGGTCGCCGACCAGCACTTCCAGGTCTACGAGAACCTCGACCAGGCCGTGGCGGCGTGCCCGCCGGGGCGCATCGAGGTCATCGCCAACTACACGGCGTTCCAGGACCTGCGCCGCCGCGTCGGCAACTGAGCACGAGACGTCAGGGGACTTTTGTGAGCGACAACCAACTGCGGGTCGTCTGGATCTATCCCGACCTGCTCAGCACCTACGGCGACCAGGGCAATGTCCTCGTCGTGGAGCGCCGGGCGCGGCAGCGCCGCCTGGACGTGGCCCGGCTGGACGTGCGCAGCGACCAGCCGATCCCGACCTCCGGCGACATCTACCTGATCGGCGGCGGCGAGGACCGGCCGCAGCGACTCGCCGCCGAGCGGCTGCGCCGGGACGGCGGACTGCAGCGGGCCGTGGAGAACGGCGCCATCGTGTTCTCCGTGTGCGCCGGCTACCAGATCCTCGGCCACGAGTTCATCAACGACCTCGGCCAGCGCGAGCCCGGCCTCGGCCTGCTGGACGTGGTGTCGACACGCGGCGAGGGCGCGCGGTGCGTCGGTGACGTGCTGGGCGACATCGACGCCCGCCTCGGCCTGCCCCCGCTGACCGGCTTCGAGAACCACCAGGGCGTCACCCACCTCGGCCCCACCGCCCGCCCGCTCGCCCAGGTGCGCTTCGGCAACGGCAACGGCACGGGTGACGGCACGGAGGGCGCGTACAACGACACCGTCTTCGGCACGTACATGCACGGGCCGGTGCTCGCGCGCAACCCGCTGATCGCGGACCTGCTGCTGAAACTGGCCCTCGACGTCAACGCGCTGCCGCCGACCGACGACCAGTGGTACGAGGCCCTCCGCAACGAGCGCATCGCGGCTGCTCAGCAGCCTGCCTGAGCGCGTCCGAGCAGCGTGCGGGGAGCACGCGTCAACCTGCTGGTCAACAGCCCGTCTGTCGGTCCATCCGCACAGGTGAGCGGGGTCGTCCAGCAGGCGGACGCGTGCTTCGGTCCGGCCCCTCGATGCCGCTAGGGTGGCGGGGATTCCAGCCGGACAACGTGGTCCGGTCCCCGGCCCACGTTGAGAAGGTATTTCGGGCTATGCGCATTGGTGTCCTCACGTCCGGCGGCGACTGCCCCGGCCTGAACGCCGTCATCCGGTCCGTCGTGCACCGTGCCGTCGTCGACCACGGCGACGAGGTCATCGGCTTCCGGGACGGCTGGAAGGGCCTCCTGGAGTGCGACTACCTCAAGCTCGACCTCGACGCGGTGGGCGGCATCCTCGCCCGCGGCGGCACGATCCTCGGCTCTTCCCGGGTCCAGCCCTCCCATCTGCGGGACGGTGTGGAGCGAGCCAAGGGCCATGTCGAGGAGCTCGGCCTCGACGCGATCATCCCCATCGGCGGCGAGGGCACGCTCAAGGCCGCCCGGCTGATGTCGGACAGCGGTCTGCCCGTCGTGGGCGTGCCGAAGACGATCGACAACGACATCGCGGTCACGGACGTCACGTTCGGCTTCGACACGGCCGTGGGTGTGGCGACCGAGGCCCTGGACCGGCTGAAGACCACCGCCGAGTCCCACCAGCGGGTCCTGGTCGTCGAGGTCATGGGCCGGCACACCGGCTGGATCGCGCTGCACTCCGGCATGGCGGCCGGCGCGCACGCCATCGTGGTGCCCGAGCGGCCCTTCGACATAGAGGAGCTGACCCGGCGGGTCGGCGAGCGGTTCGAGGCGGGCAAGCGCTTCGCGATCGTGGTGGCGGCGGAGGGGGCCAAGCCTCGCGCCGGGACCATGGAGTTCGACGAGGGCGGCAAGGACATCTACGGGCACGAGCGGTTCGCCGGGATCGCCCGGCAGCTGTCCGTGGAGCTGGAGGGACGGCTGGGGAAGGAAGCCCGGCCGGTGATCCTCGGGCACGTGCAGCGGGGCGGTACGCCGACCGCCTACGACCGGGTGCTGGCCACGCGGTTCGGGTGGCATGCGGTGGAGGCCGTGCACCGCGGGGAGTTCGGGCAGATGACGGCGCTGCGGGGCACCGACATAGTGATGGTGCCGCTGGCCGAGGCCGTCAAGACACTGAAGACCGTGCCGGATGAGCGGTACGAAGAGGCGGAGACTGTTCTCTGAGGTTTCTGCAGTCGGCCGGGTGCGGGTGGTTTGTGGCTTGTCGCGCCCACGCGGCGGAGCCGCATATCAAACACAGTCCCGCGCCCCTGAGGCGTCGTACCGCCCCCGGTCGTATCCGCGACCGGGGGCGGTTCTACTCTTGTGGGCGGACAGACTGCTGCACACCCCCACGAAACAGGAGCCGGCGGAATGGATCACAGCGGGCACGGCATGACCATGGATCTGCCGCCGTTCACGCTGGGGCGAGGGCTGGAGTGGTCCACGGACTCGTTCTTTCTCGTCGCCTGCCTGGCCGGGCTCGCCCTGTACGGGTGGGGTGTCGTGCGGCTCGTCCGGCGGGGGGACAAGTGGCCCGTGGGACGGACGGTCGCCTTCACCATCGGCGTGCTGAGCATCGTGCTCATGATGTGCACCCGGCTCAACGACTACGGCATGGTCATGTTCAGCGTGCACATGGTGCAGCACATGGTCATCAGCATGGTGTCGCCCATCCTCATCCTGCTCGGCGCGCCCATCACGCTGGCGCTGCGGGCACTGCCGCCGGCGGGGCGGGGGCGCAAGGGGCCGCGTGAGTTGCTGCTGATGTTCCTGCACAGTCGGTACATGCGCATCGTCACGCATCCGGCGTTCACGATCCCGCTGTTCATCGCGAGCCTGTACGGGCTGTACTTCACGCCCCTCTTCGACACCCTGATGGGCTCTAGGGCGGGCCACATCGCGATGATGGTGCACTTCCTCGCCGTCGGCCTGGTGTTCTTCTGGCCGATCATGGGCGTCGACCCGGGCCCGCACCGCCCGGGCTATCTGATGCGCATGCTGGAGCTGTTCGCGGGCATGCCGTTCCACGCGTTCTTCGGGATCGCGCTGATGATGGCGTCCGAGCCGATGGTCGAGACGTTCAAGAACCCGCCCGGCTCGCTCGGCATCGAGGCGCTGTCCGATCAGAACGCGGCGGGCGGCATCGCGTGGGCGTTCAGCGAGATCCCCTCCGTGCTGGTGCTGGTCGCCCTGCTGTTCCAGTGGTACGCCTCGGACCAGCGGCAGGCCAAGCGCACGGACCGGGCCGCCGACCGCGACGGGGACAAGGAACTGGAGGCGTACAACGCCTATCTGGCCTCGCTGAACGCGCAGGGGCGCTGAAGACCTCTTAGGTACGGGCCGTGCGCGCCGGGCGTCCGCCGGGCACCATGGAGGGACCGAACCATGAGGAGGGTGTTGCGATGCCCGGTTCCACGAACGGTTCCAACGCTACGAAGACCATGGGAGCGCTCACGCTGGGCGGGCTGGTCGTGGTGACGGCCTACACGGTGGCGCTCGGCAGCAACGGCTGGCTGTGGTTCGGCTGGGTCGTGCTGGGGCTGATCACGCTGGGACTGGTGGTCACCACGCGCAGCACCTGACGGCTCGTCCTGCCGGCCGGTGGGGCGGCTCACTCCCTGGTCAGACGCCCCGCCGAGTGCACGCCCGGCTGGTATTTCGGGAGCCGGACGGTGATCTTCATGCCGGCTCCCGTGGCGGTCTCGATGACGAGCCCGTGGTCGTCGCCGTAGACCTGGCGGAGCCGGTCGTCGACGTTGGAGAGGCCGATGCCGCCCGAGGGGCTGATCTCGCGGGCGAGGATGCGGCGGAGCAGGCCGGGGTCCATGCCGGCACCGTCGTCCTCGATGACGACGAGGGCCTCGGCGCCCGCGTCCTGGGCGGTGATCTGGATGTGGCACTTGCCGGAGGGCACGGCCTTGCCCTCCAGGCCGTGTTTGACGGCGTTCTCGACGAGCGGCTGCAGGCACAGGAACGGCAGGGTCACCGGCAGCACCTCCGGCGCTATCTGGAGGGTCACGGACAGGCGGTCGCCGAAGCGTGCCCGTACCAGCGCCAGGTAGTGGTCGATCGCGTGCAGTTCCTCGGCGAGGGTGGTGAAGTCGCCGTGCCGGCGGAACGAGTAGCGGGTGAAGTCGGCGAATTCCAGGAGCAGCTCGCGGGCGCGCTCGGGGTCGGTGCGGACGAACGAGGCGATCACCGCGAGCGAGTTGAAGATGAAGTGCGGGGAGATCTGGGCCCGCAGCGCCTTGATCTCGGCCTCGATGAGGCGGGTGCGGGACTGGTCGAGGTCGGCCAGTTCCAGCTGGACCGAGACCCAGCGGGCCACCTCGCCGGCGGCGCGGACGAGCACCGCGGACTCACGGGGCGCGCAGGCGACGAGGGCGCCGTGGACCCGGTCGTCGACGGTGAGCGGGGCGACGACCGCCCAGCGCACCGAGCAGTCGAGGCTGTCGCAGGTGAGCCGGAAGGCCTCGCCGCGGCCGGTCTCCAGGGAGCTCGCGAGGCGTTCCATGATCTCGGTGCGGTGGTGGGCGCCGTCGCCGTCCCAGACCAGGACCTGCCTCAGATCGGTGAGGCAGAGGGCGTCCGTGCCGAGCAGGGAGCGCAGCTTGCGGGCGGACTTGCGGGCGGTCTCCTCCGTCAGGCCGGACCGCAGCGGGGGCGCGGCGAGGGACGCCGTGTGCAGGGTCTCGAAGGTGGCGTGTTCGACGGGGGTGCCGAGGCCGGCGAGGCTGTTGGCCCGGGCGGTGCGGCGGCCGAGCCAGACTCCGAGGGCGAGCACCGGGAGCACGGCGACGCACAGGCCGGCCAGGAACCCGCTCATGCCGTCACCTCGGTGCGCAGTTCCTCGGGCAGGTGGAACCGGGCCAGGACCGCCGCGGTACCGGGCGGGACCCGGCCGGGGGTGGCCAGGGACACCAGGATCATGGTGAGGAAGCCCAGCGGCACCGACCACAGCGCGGGCCAGGCGAGCAGGGCGTGCCCGGCGGCGCCCTCGCCCGGGTAGCCGGCCATGGTCGCGGCGACGGCGAGCAGGGCGGAGCCGCCGCCGACCAGCATCCCGGCGGCGGCGCCGGGCGGGGTCAGCCGCCGCCACCAGATGCCCAGGACGAGCAGCGGGCAGAACGAGGACGCCGAGACGGCGAAGGCGAGCCCGACGGCGTCGGCGACCGGCAGTCCGCCGACCAGGACGCTCGCCGCGAGGGGCACGGCCATGGCGAGGACCGTTCCGAGCCGGAAGTGCCGTACGCCCCGGGAGGGCAGGACGTCCTGGGTGAGGACGCCCGCGACCGCCATGGTCAGGCCGGAGGCCGTGGACAGGAACGCGGCGAAGGCGCCGCCCGCGACCAGTGCGCCCAGCAGGTCGCCGCCCACTCCCCCGATCATGCGGTCGGGCAGCAGGAGGACGGCGGCGTCCGGGTCTCCGGTGAGGGTGAGTTCGGGGGCGTAGAGGCGGCCGAGCGCGCCGTAGAGGGGTGGCAGGAGGTAGAAGGCGCCGATCAGGCCGAGGACCGCGACGGTGGTGCGGCGGGCGGCGACGCCGTGCGGGCTGGTGTAGAAGCGGACGACGACGTGCGGCAGGCCCATGGTGCCGAGGAACGTGGCGAGGATCAGCCCGTACGTGGCATACAGCGGGCGTTCCTCGCGGCTCTCGGCCTGCGACGGGGAGAGGTCGCCGCCGCCGCTGCGCTCGGCCCGGGGGACGGGGGCGCCCGCGGGGAAGGTGAGGCGGGTGCCGCGTTCGATGCGGTGGGTGCCGGCGGGGAGTTCGAGGCGGGTGCCGGTGTGCGTCCGGCCGTCGACGGTGCCGGTCACCGCGACGCTCAGGGGCCGTTCGAGGGTGAGGTCGATGCTGTCGTCGACGCGGACGACGCGCTGTTCGCGGAAAGTGGCCGGTGCGTCGAAGGCGTGCCGGGGTGCTCCGTCGCTCTGCCAGGTGAGGACCAGGAACAGGGCGGGGACGAGCAGGGCGGTGAGCTTCAGCCAGTACTGGAAGGCCTGTACGAAGGTGATGCTGCGCATGCCGCCGGCGGCGACGGTGGCGGTGACGACGACGGCGACGATCACGCCGCCGAGCCAGTCGGGCGCCCCGGTCAGCACGGTCAGGGTCAGTCCGGCGCCCTGGAGCTGGGGCAGCAGGTACAGCCAGCCGACCCCGACGACGAAGGCTCCGGCCAGCCGCCGCACGGCCTGGGAGGCGAGGCGGGCCTCGGCGAAGTCGGGGAGCGTGTAGGCGCCGGAGCGGCGCAGCGGGGCGGCGACGAAGAGCAGCAGGACCAGGTAGCCGGCGGTGTAGCCGACCGGGTACCAGAGCATGTCGGGCCCCTGGACCAGGACGAGTCCCGCTATGCCCAGGAAGGAGGCGGCGGAGAGGTACTCGCCGCTGATGGCGGCGGCGTTGAGGCGTGGGCCGACGGTGCGGGAGGCGACGTAGAAGTCGGAGGTGGTGCGGGAGATGCGCAGCCCGAAGGCGCCGACGAGGACCGTCGCGACGACGACGAGGGCGACGGCGGGGATGGCGTAGCTGGAGTTCATCGGTGGGGCTTCAGCGGTCTTCCACGAGGCGTATGAAGTCGCGTTCGTTGCGCTCGGCCCGGCGGACGTACCAGCGGGCGAGCAGGACGAGGGGGGCGTAGAGGCCGAAGCCGAGGACGGCCCATTCCAGGCGGCGGGTGTCGGGCATCGCCGCGAACAGCAGCGGGAGCGGTCCGACGAGCAGGCCGAGGACGGCGAACACCGTGAGGGCGGCGCGCAGTTGGGTGCGCATCAGAGAGCGGACGTAGGTGTGGCCGAGGGTGGTCTGCTCGTCGATCTCGGTGCGCGGGCGGTAGTAGCCGGAGGAGGCCCGGCCGCTCTGCCTGGGCGGTCCGGTGACGACGACGCGGCGTTCGGTGTGGTCCGGGGGCACGGTCACGGCCTCCTCATGAGCAGGTCGCGCAGTTCGCGGGTGTGGCGCCGGCTGACCTGGAGCTCCTCGGAGCCGACGAGGACGCTGACGGTGCCCGCGTCGAGGCGGAGTTCACCGATGTGGCGCAGGGCGACGAGGTGGCGGCGGTGGATGCGGACGAAGCCGCGGGTGCGCCAGCGCTCCTCCAGGGTGGACAGCGGGATGCGGACCAGGTGGCTGCCCTTGAGGGTGTGCAGGCGGGCGTAGTCGCCCCGCGCCTCGACGTGGGTGATGTCCTCGACCGCGACGAAGCGGGTCACGCCGCCGAGCTCGACGGGTATGTGGTCGGGGTCGGGTTCGTGCACGGGGATCCGCGGGGCGGCGCCGCGCAGTTCCGCTGCCCGGCGGACGGCCTCGGCGAGCCGTTCCTTGCGGACCGGTTTGAGGACGTAGTCGACGGCCTTGAGGTCGAAGGCCTGCACGGCGAAGTCCTCGTGGGCGGTGACGAACACGACGAGCGGCGGCCGGGCGAAGCCGGTGAGCAGCCGGGCGAGGTCGAGGCCGTCGAGGCCGGGCATCTGGATGTCGAGGAAGACGACGTCGATGGCTTCGGGCCCGCCGGGACCGGACTCCAGGGCGCGGTTCATGCGGCGCAGCGCCTCGGTGGCGTCGCCGGCGCCCTCCGCGCTGGCCACGCGGGGGTCGGCGTGCAGGAGGTAGAGCAGTTCCTCCAGGGAGGGGCGTTCGTCGTCGACAGCCAGGGCGCGCAGCATGACCCGGAGTGTAGGGGTGATCCGTACGTCTGGACATGTGCCGGACGTGGACGTATCCGCTGGGTACGGTGCTCGCGTCCGGCCGGGCGCGGGCGGGGGTGCCGGTGGATACAGTGCCCGCATGAGCAGCAGGTCCACGGCGTTCGACGAGCTCGACCGGAAGATCATCACAGCGTTGATGGCGAACGCCAGGACGTCGTTCGCGGAGATCGGCACGGCGATCGGGCTGTCGGCCACGGCGGTCAAGCGGCGGGTCGACCGGTTGCGTGAGACCGGTGTGATCACCGGGTTCTCGGCGACGGTGAAGCCGTCGGCGCTGGGCTGGCGCACGGAGGCCTACGTCGAGGTGTACTGCGAGGGCGCGGCCCCGCCGCGGCGACTGGCGGAGGTCGTGCGCGACTACCCGGAGATCGCGGCGGCGATGACCGTGACCGGCGGCGCGGACGCGCTGCTGCACGTGCGGGCACGGGACGTGGAGCACTTCGAGGAGGTGCTGGAACGGATCCGGCAGGAGCCGTTCATCCGCAAGACGATCAGCGTGATGGTGCTGTCCCATCTGCTGCCGGAGAGTCCGGAGGCCGGGGCGAGTCAGCCGGCCCCCGAGAGCGTCGCAGGCGGCGCAGCAGACGTGCGCTGAGCGACGACAAGACGCAGCGTTCCTGCGTGAACGCGCAATCTTTGTTTCTTGTCGGGCACCCCCGTCAGTTCCTACCGTTGTGTCAACCCCCTGTCACACACCGTGAGGAAGCGGAGGGACCCCTCTGTGCCCGAATCCCGTGTGCCGCGCCGGCGGCGCTACCTCGTCTGCGAACCCAGACACTTCGCCGTGCAGTACGCGATCAACCCGTGGATGCATCCCGACGAACCCGTCGATGTCCTGCGCGCCCTGGACCAGTGGCAGGCGCTGGTCGACACCTACCGTGCCCACGGCCATACCGTGGACAGTGTGAAACCCGTCCCGGGCCTGCCCGACATGGTGTTCGCCGCGAACGCGGCGGTCGTCGTGGACGGCCGCGTCTTCGGCTCGCTCTTCCACGCGCCCGAGCGCCGTCCCGAGTCCGTGCCGTTCGAGGCGTGGTTCAAGGCGGAGGGCTACGAGGTCTACCACCCCGAGTCGGTGTGCGAGGGCGAGGGCGACCTGGTCCCGGCCGGCCGCTGGATCCTGGCCGGGACGGGCTTCCGTACGACCCGGGAGGCCCACAGCGAGGTGCAGGAGCACTTCGGGACGCCGGTGATCAGCCTGACGCTGGTGGATCCGTACTTCTACCACCTGGACACGGCGCTGTTCGTCCTCGACGAGGAGAACATCGCCTACTACCCCGAGGCGTTCTCGCCGGGCAGCCGTGAGGTGCTGGCCCGGCTGTACCCGGACGCGGTGCTCGCCACTCGCGAGGACGCCATGGCGTTCGGGCTCAACTCCGTCTCCGACGGGCGCCATGTGTTCATCTCGCCGGGGGCGACGGGTCTCGCCGAGCAGCTGGCCGACCGTGGCTACGTCCCCGTCCCCGTCGACCTGTCCGAATTCCAGAAGGCCGGTGGCGGCATCAAGTGCTGCACCCAGGAGATCCGGGAGATCCGCTCATGACCGCACCCGTCCGCACCGAGGACTCGCAGGGGGACCGTGGCTCGCGGGAGACCCGTGGCTCGCAGGAGCTGATCCGCGCGGAGGAACCGGTCCTCGCGCACAACTACCACCCGCTGCCGGTG
Organism: Streptomyces sp. WAC04114; assembly: GCF_019733245.1. Taxonomy (NCBI): domain Bacteria; kingdom Bacillati; phylum Actinomycetota; class Actinomycetes; order Kitasatosporales; family Streptomycetaceae; genus Streptomyces; species Streptomyces sp. WAC04114. Next base: position 11,065 of record NZ_JAIGQA010000143.1, on the reverse strand, counting down.
GTCGTCGCCCGCGCCGAGGGCACCTGGGTGGAGGACGTGGAGGGGCGGCGCTACCTCGACATGCTCGCCGGATACTCGGCCCTCAACTTCGGCCACCGGCACCCGGCGCTGATCGAGGCGGCCCATCGTCAGCTCGACCGGTTGACCCTCACCTCGCGCGCCTTCCACAACGACCGGCTCGCCGAGTTCGCGGAGCGGCTGGCCGCGCTGACGGGCATGGACATGGTGCTGCCCATGAACACCGGCGCGGAGGCGGTGGAGAGCGGCGTGAAGGTGGCCCGCAAGTGGGCCTACGATGTCAAGGGCGTGCCGGCGGACCGGGCGACGATCGTGGTCGCGGCGGACAACTTCCACGGGCGTACGACGACGATCGTCAGCTTCTCCACGGACGAGACGGCCCGGGCGGGCTTCGGGCCCTTCACACCGGGTTTCCGGGTGGTGCCGTACAACGACCTGGCCGCGATGGAGGCGGCGGTCGACGAGACGACGGCGGCGGTGCTGATCGAGCCCATCCAGGGCGAGGCCGGGGTGATCATTCCCGACGACGGCTACCTCGCCGGCGTGCGGGAGCTGACCCGCCGCAAGGGCTGCCTGTTCATCGCGGACGAGATCCAGTCCGGGCTCGGCCGCACGGGCCGCACGCTGGCGGTCGAGCACGAGCCGGTGGTGCCGGACGTGCTGCTGCTGGGCAAGGCGCTGGGCGGCGGGATCGTGCCGGTGTCGGCGGTGGTCGGGCGCCGGGACGTGCTCGGGGTGCTGCATCCCGGGGAGCACGGCTCCACGTTCGGCGGCAATCCGCTGGCGGCGGCGGTCGGTACGGCGGTGGTGGAGCTGCTGGAGACGGGCGAGTTCCAGCGCCGGGCGGCCGAGCTGGGCGTGATCCTGCGCGCCGGTCTGACGGGGCTGGTCGGCAAGGGCGTCGTCGGGTTCCGCTCGCGCGGCCTGTGGGCGGGCGTCGACATCGACCCCGCGCTCGGCACCGGCCGTGAGATCAGCGAGCGCCTCATGCGGGAGGGGGTCCTGGCGAAGGACACCCACGGCTCCACGATCCGCCTGGCTCCACCGCTCACCATCACGGCCGAGGAACTGGCGGGGGCACTCGCGGCGCTGGAGAAGGCGCTGGGGTAAGGGGCCCGGGTGCGGGGGCAGGGGCGGAGGGCTCGACACGGGCCGGCCGCCCCTGCTCGATGTGCCCCTCCGGGGGCCCGGACCAGGGAGGACACCTGGACCCGCCGGGTCTCCCCCTCGACTTCTGCCTCGGAAACGGAACGGTGCCTGAACCACTTCCCCTCGCCCCGACCGGCCCTCCACAAGCCGCCCCTCCGTGCCAGAAGGGTGAAGATTGGGGCAAGAGGTGGTAGACCACTCTCAGCGACAGAGAGGTCGGCCGTGGGCGCAGACGAGGTGTACGGCGTTGCCCGGCAGCGGTTCGACGTGGCCGACGCGGCGCCCCTGTTGCTCGATCCACAGGGCGTGGTGGCGGGCTGGACCAGCGGTGCCCGGCGCCTGCTGGCGTACCCGGCGTCCGAGGCGGTCGGCAGGAAGCTGGCCGACCTGCTGGCCGCCGAGGACGCCGAGCGCGTGCCGGACCTGGTCGAGCGCTGCCGCAGGGACGGCGGCTGGACGGGACTGCTGACGGTCCGCCGCCGGGACGGGCACCCCGTGAAGGTCGCGGCGCGGATCACCTCGGCCGAGGAAGTGAACGGCTGCTCGCGCTGGCTGATGCTGCTGTCGGAGCTGGCGGACGCCCCCGGCTGGAACATGAGCCGAGCGGTCCTGGAGCAGATGGTGGCGGGCGCCCCGGTCGGTATCGCCATCGTGGACACGGACCTGCGCTTCGTGTGGTCGAACGCCGCCCTGGAGCAGTTCGGCGGCGGTCCGGCGCCGCGCCGGCTCGGGCTGCGCTTCGCGGACGTCCAGCCGGGCATGGCCGGGCAGGCGGTCGAGGCCCAGATGCGGCATGTGCTGGAGACCGGCGAGGCGGTGGTCGGCTACGAGCACGTGGGCCACGTCCGTTCGGCCCCGCTGCGCGAGACGGCGCACATGCTGTCGTTCACCCGGCTCGAGGACGACCGGGGCCATCCGATCGGCGTGTACTGCACGGTCGTGGACATGACCGACCGGCACCGTGCGCGGCAGCGGCTGGCGCTGCTCGACCGGGCCGGCGAGAGCATCGGCCGCAGCCTGGATCTCACGTGCACCGCGCAGGAGCTCGCGGACGTGGCCGTGCCGGGGCTGGCCGACTTCGTCACCGTGGACCTGCTGGAGTCGGTGCTGCGGGGCGCCGAGCCGGCCCCCGGCCCGCTCGCGGACTCGGAGGAGCCGGTGGAGCTGCGCCGCGCCGGCTACCGGTCCGTGCAGGACCTCGCGGAGGCCGTCATCGAGATCGGCGAGGTGGTGGCCTTCCGGGCCGGGACGCCGCCCTTCCGCTGTCTGGCCACGGGACGGTCCTGGCGTGCGGAGCGGCTGGATCCGCTGACCCGGGACTGGACCACGGACACCCCGAGCGGCCGCCGGGCCACGTTCCGGGAGCTGGGGCTGCACAGCGTGATGAGCGTGCCGATCCGTTCGCGCGGCACCACCCTGGGCATCACGACCTTCTACCGGCGCCACGACCGGGAGTTCTTCGACGAGGAGGATCTGCGGCTGGCGGAGGATCTCGTCGCCCGCGCGGCCGTCTGCGTGGACAACGCCCGCCGCCACACCCGTGAGCGGGACGCCGCGCTCGTTCTGCAGCGCAGTCTGCTCCCCCACCGGCTGCCCGAGCAGGACGCCGTCGAGGTGGCCGCGTGCTATCGGCCGGCCGACGAGCTTACCGGCCTCGGCGGCGACTGGTACGACCTCATCCCGCTGTCCGGGGCGCGTGTCGCGCTGGTCGTGGGCGAGGTGCCCGGGCACGGCATCGACGCCGCCGCGGCCATGGGACAGCTGCGGACCGCCGTACGGACCCTGGCGGCTCTGGATCTGCCGCCGGAGGAGGTGCTGGCGCACCTCGACGACCTGGTGGCGCGGTCGGCTCGGGAGGAGGGGGCGGAGCCCGGGACGATGGGCTCCGCGGGCACGCAGAGCGTGGGCTCCGGGTGCTTGTACGTCGTCTACGACCCGGTCGACGGCGGGTGCTCGATGGCCGCGGCGGGGCATCCGGCCCCGGCGGTGGTGATGCCCGACCGCTCGGTCGTGTTCGTCGACCTGCCGCAGGGGCCGCCCCTCGGCGTGGGCGGACCGCCGTTCGAGGCGGTCGAGCTGCCCCTGGCGGAGGGCAGCACGCTCGCGCTGCACACCGACGGCCTGCTGGCCCGGGGCGAGACCTGGGCCGTCGACGCGGGCCGGGAGCGGCTGCGCCAGGCGCTGGAGCGGTCGGGCCCGCTCGAGTCGTACTGCCGGTCCGTGGTCGACGCGCTGGTCCCGGCCCGCCCGCACGACGACGTGGCCCTGCTGATGGCGCGGACGAAACGTCTCGGCACCGGGCAGGTCGCGGACTGGGAGCTGCCCTCGGACCCGGCCGTGGTGGCCGACGCCCGCCGCATCGCCACCCGGCAGCTGGCGCACTGGGGCCTGGAGGAGCTGGCCTTCACCACGGAGCTGGTGGTGAGCGAGCTGGTCACCAACGCCATCCGGTACGCCACCGGGTCCATCCGGCTCCGGCTGATCCGGGAGCGTGCCCTGGTCTGCGAGGTCCTCGACGGCGGCGCCACCGCGCCCCATCTGCGCCATCCCCGTACGACGGACGAGGGCGGGCGCGGGCTGCTGCTGGTCTCCCAGCTCACGCAGCGGTGGGGCACCCGGTTCGTGCCCGAGGGGAAGATCATCTGGGCCGAGCAGGCCCTGACGGACCTCCCGGAGTGAGGCCGGTAGGTTCTCTCATACCATGCGAAACTGGTGTGATCCCGGCAGCGGTGAGGCGGCGGCCATGGCGGAGACGGCGATCGACTACGGTGCGGTGTTCAAGGCCCTGCCCGGCATGGTGGCGCTCCTGACACCGGAACTCATCTACGCGGACGTCAACGAGGAGTTCGTCCGCGTCTCCGGCCGCTCGCGCGAGCAGCTCATCGGCAAGTACCTGTTCGACGTCTTCCCGGACAACCCCAACGACCCGGCCGCCACGGGCATGCGCAACCTGGAGGCCTCGCTGTACCGCGTCCTGGCCACCGGGGAGCGCGACACCATGGCCCTGCAGCGCTACGACGTCGAGGACCCGGAGCGGCCGGGCGAGTGGTCGAAGCGCTACTGGAGCCCGGTGAACGCGCCGCTGCTCGGCTCCGACGGCAAGGTCGTGCTGATCCTGCACCGCGTGGAGGAGGTCACGGAGCTGATCCGGGCCCGGGGCGGTTCTCCGGGGAAACCGAACAGCCGGGCCCGGGTGCTGGAGGCCGAGCTGTACACCCGCGCCCGTGAGCTGCAGGAGCTCAACGAGCGGCTGCGCCAGGCGCACTCCCGGGAGCGGGAGGTGGCACTGGCCTTGCAGGAGGCGATGCTGCCCGCGCCCCGGCAGGTCCGCAATCATCCGGCCGCCGTCCGGTACCGGCCCGCCGTCGGGGCGCTCAATGTGTGCGGTGACTGGTACGACCTGGTCGACCTGGTGGGCGGCGACCGGATCGGCGTGGCCGTGGGCGACGTGGTCGGACACGGGCTGGAGGCGGCAGGTGTGATGGGCCAGCTGCGCAGTGCGCTCAGCGCGGCCTCCCGGGTGGCCGCGGGGCCGGCCCAGGCCCTGGACGTGCTGGGGCGCTACGCGCACGTGATCAACGGGGCGGAGTCGGCGACCGCCGTGACGACCTTCATCGACTGCGACCGCCACGTCATCACGTACAGCAGCGCCGGCCATCCCCCGCCGGTGCTCGTCCACGCGGACGGGCGCACGGAGTTTCTCGACCAGGCCACGGACACGCCGCTGGACGCCCGCCCGGACCCGATCCCGAGACCCCAGGCCGTCACGACGTTCACGCCGGGCGCCACGCTCGTGCTGTACACCGACGGTCTGATCGAACGGCGTCGCGAGGACATCGACACGGGTCTGGAGCGGCTCGCCGGCACCCTGCGGGAGCATCGGGACCAGGACCCCGAGAGCCTCGCCGACACCGTTCTGCTGGAGTTGCTGCCGCCCGGCGGCGCGACCGACGACACCGCGCTGATCATCGTGCGGCTGTGACTACAGGCGGGTCTTGCCGTGGTCGAGCAGCCGGACGCGGTCCACGTTCTGCCGGTCCTCGGTGTCCGCGCTGGGCTCGCCGGCGAACCAGGCGTCGAGGATCTCCGTCAGCAGCGGCTCCGAGGTCAGCCTCAGGCTGAGCGCGAGCACGTTGGCGTCGTTCCAGCGGCGTGCCCCGTCGGCCGTGTAGGCGTCCGTGCACAGGGCGGCCCGCACGCCGGGCACCTTGTTCGCGGCGATCGAGGCGCCCGTGCCGGTCCAGCAGCACACCACCGCCTGATCGGCCGTGCCGTCGGCGACCTCGCGGGCCGCGGCCTCGGAGCACACCGCCCACTGCGGGTCGTCGTCGGGGCGCAGCGCGCCGTGCGGGCTCACCTCGTGCCCCCGCTCGCGCAGGGCGGCCACGAGGGAGCGGGCGACGGGTTCGTCCATGTCGGAGGAGACAGAGATCCGCATGCCTGGCAGGTTACTCGCCGGAGCGGCGGGGGCCAGGGCCCACAGCAGCCGTCTCCCGGCAAGAGCCACCGGCCCGCCACGCACCCCCGCTATCGCGCCAGGTCACCCGTTCGGCTTGCCCGTCACTCGGGCGGCGCAGCACGCTGGTCCCGCGGTCCTCCCCAGCCGCATGAGCACCACCGGACGCCGACGCCTGACTGACCATCAGTCAATTGGCGAAGGATCTGTGCGGTCCGTCCGCACGAGGTGCCCGGTGGCCGTGCCTGCACCTACACTGGCACCCCACGACATGCCGGTTGACCTGCTGGAACGCGGCGGTTGAGTCCACCGCGAGAGTCGAGGAGCGCCCGCTTTGTTCTACTACCTGCTGAAATACGTATTGCTGGGCCCGCTGCTGAGACTCGTCTTCCGGCCTCGAATTGAGGGCTTGGAGCACGTTCCCTCGGAGGGCGCCGCCATCGTCGCCGGGAACCACCTGTCGTTCTCGGACCACTTCCTGATGCCCGCGATCCTCAAACGGCGCATCACCTTCCTCGCGAAGGCCGAGTACTTCACGGGCCCGGGCCTCAAGGGCCGCCTGACGGCGTTCTTCTTCCGCAGCGCGGGGCAGATCCCGGTCGACCGCTCCGGCAAGGACGCGGGCCAGGCCGCGATCCGCGAGGGCCTCGGCGTGCTGGGCAAGGACGAGTTGCTCGGCATCTACCCCGAGGGCACGCGCTCGCACGACGGCCGCCTCTACAAGGGCAAGGTCGGCGTGGCGGTCATGGCACTCAAGGCCGGCGTCCCGGTGATCCCCTGCGCGATGATCGGCACTTTCGAGGCCCAGCCGCCCGGCAAGGTCATCCCGCACATCCGCCGGGTCGCGATCCGCTTCGGCGAGCCCCTGGACTTCTCCCGCTACGAGGGCATGGAGAACGAGAAGGCCATCCTGCGCGCCATCACGGACGAGATCATGTACGCCATCCTCTCCCTGTCGGAGCAGGAGTACGTCGACCGGTACGCGGCGGTGGTGAAGGCCGAGGAGGCAGCCGCCGCCAAGGAGCGGAAGTTCCGGCGCATGCCCCTCGGTTGAGCTCTGCTGTCGGCAGAGGCAGGTTCCCCGGTCGCCCCCGGCGATCTACGGTCGCGGCATGAGACGTGCTGTGGTGATCGGGGCGAGCGGGCAGATCGGGAAACCGGCGGTGGCGGCGCTGGCGCGGGACGGCTGGGAGGTGACGGCCGCCTCGCGCGGCGGTGGCCGGCACGAGAGCTGGCCCGGCGAGGTGCGGACACGACGTCTGGACCGCGACGACGACGCCGCGCTCGGCGCCCTGATCGGTGACGGCTGCGACCTCGTGGTCGACCTGATCGCCTACGGAGCCCGGCACGCACGGCAGTTGACTCGTCTGGCCGACCGGATCGGTGCGGCCGTGGTGGTGTCGTCCGTGTCGGTGTACGAGGACGGCAAGGGCCTCGGCTTCGACACCATGGGCGAGCCGGACGGGCTCCCGCAGTACCCCGTACCGATCCCGGAGGACCAGGTCACGCTCCCGCCGGGGGACGCCACGTACAGCACCCGCAAGGTGGCCCTGGAGCGTGAACTGCGCGCGGTGGGCGACCGGTTGCCCACCACCGTGCTGCGCCCGGGCGCGATCCACGGGCCGTACAGCCCGCTCCCCCGCGAGCTGTACTTCGTCAAGCGCAACCTCGACGGCCGGCGATGGAGGGTGCTCGCCTTCCGCGGCGAGAGCCTCTTCCACACGTCGGCGGCGCGCAACATCGCTGAACTGATCCGGCTGGCCGCGGCCCGGCCCGGCTCTCGGGTGCTCAACGCCTGCGATCCGCTGCCGCCGGCCGTGTCGGAGATCGGAACCGCCGTGGACGCCGCCATGGGGGTGGAGACCGAGACCGTCCTGCTGGACGGGCCGCCGCGGGAGTCCGTGGGCGGTACGCCCTGGTCGGTGGAGCATCCGGTGGTGTGCGACATGTCCGCCGCGGAGCGGGAGCTGGGGTACCGGCCGGTCGTGTCCTACCCGGAGAGCCTGCCCGAGACGGTCGAGTGGCTCGTCCGCCGGCTGCCCGGGCAGGCTTGGCGGGAGGCTTTTCCCACCCTGGCCCGCGCCTACCCGTACCTCTTCGACTACGCGGCGGAGGACGCCTGGTTCGCGGCCCGGCAGGCATGAGGGAGGGGTATGAGGAAGGGGCGGCCGGTGTCCCGGCCGCCCCTCACCACCGAACGGAATCGGCGACGCCTACGGCTTCGGCGTGGCGTGCGGCGCGCAGGTCACGTCGGCGCCGTCCAGCTTGCCGGTGAGCAGGTAGCTGTCCACGCGGGGGTTGATGCACGGGTTGACCAGGCCGGTGACGCCGTGGGAGCCCGCGTCCTTCTCCGTGATCAGTCGGGAGCCCTTGAACCGCTTGTGCAGCTCCACGGCGCCCTCGTACGGGGTGGCCGCGTCCCGCTCGGACTGGACGATGAGCACGCCGGGCAGGCCCTTGCCGGTCTTGACGTTCACCGGCGTCTGCTGCTTGGCCGGCCAGGTGGCGCACGGCAGGTTCATCCAGGCGTTGGCCCAGGTCATGAAGGGGTGCTCCTGGTGGAGCCGGGTGTTGTCCCGGTCCCACGTACGCCAGCTGGTGGGCCACTTGGCGTCGGCGCACTCGACGGCGGTGTAGACGGCGTTGCCGTTCTCCGAGGACGCGTTGCCCGCCGTGTCGGACAGGTCGGGGGCGGCGGCGTCGACGAGCGCCTGGGTGTCGCCGGCGACGTACTTGCTGAAGACCGAGGCGGTCGGCGCCCAGGCGGAGTCGTAGTACGGGGCGCTCTGGAAGAAGGAGATGAGTTCGGCCGGGCCGACGACCCCGCCGATGGGGTTCTTCTTCGCGGTCGCGCGCAGCTCCAGCCACTTCGCCTGGACGGCGGCGCGGGTGGTGCCGAGGTGGTACGTCGCGTCATTCTGCGCGACCCAGTCCTGCCAGTCCTTCCAGCGGCCCTCGAACGCGACGTCCTGGTCCAGGTTGGCCTGGTACCAGATCTTGTCGCGGGAGGGGTTGACGACGCTGTCGACGACCATGCGGCGCACGTGGCCCGGGAAGAGCGTGCCGTAGACGGCGCCCAGGTAGGTGCCGTAGGAGACGCCGAGGAAGTTGAGCTTCTTCTCGCCGAGGGCGGCGCGGATGACGTCGAGGTCGCGCGCGGTGTTCGGCGTGGTCATGTGCGGCAGCATCGCGCCGCTGCGCTCCTGGCAGCCCTCGGCGTACTCGCGGGCCAGCTTGCGCTGGGCGAGCTTGTCGGCCTCGGAGTCGGGCACCGGGTCGGCCTTGGGCGCCTTGACGAACTCCTGCGGGTCGACGCAGGAGATGGGCGCCGACTTGCCGACGCCGCGCGGGTCGAAGCCCACGAAGTCGTAGGCCTTGGCCGCGTTGGCCCAGACGGCGTTCTTGTTGGTGACCCGGGTCGGGAAGCGCAGCCCGGAGCCGCCGGGGCCGCCGGGGTTGTAGACGAGCGCGCCCTGCCGCTCGACCTTCGTGCCGGTGTTGCCGATGCGGTCGACGGCGAGCTTGATCTGCTTGCCGTGCGGCTTGGCGTAGTCGAGCGGCACGGTGACGTACCCGCACTGGATCGGCTTGGCCAGGTTCCAGTCGGCGGGGCAGTCCTGCCAGTCGATGCCGGCCTTCGCGGCCCGGGCGGCGGCGATCGCGGCGCCCCGCGCCTCGCGGTCCTGGCCGTAACCGCTGCCCGCGCTCGCGTTCGCGGTGGGCGCCGCGACGGCGCCGGCTATCAGCGTGGCCGTGACGAGCGCGCCGGCCGAACCGAGCGCCGCCACCCGCTTCTTCGGTCTCGAACCCCTCAAGGGGGACCTCCCCGTACCTCGTTGAGATCAGTACGGGGGATCCTTCCTGTTGTGAGGTCCCTGACAACAGAGTCGGACGCCCTTCTTTGCCAATCCGATAAACGGAGAGACCGTGCTGCTCTACGGACGCAGGGGCCTTCTGCGCGGATCCCGCAGAGGCCCCGGGGCCTACGGGAGCGACGCGAATGCCTCGTCGAGCAGGCGCCGCAGCCTGAGGGCGTCCGGCGCCACCGCGGTCACCAGCGCGGCGGGCCCGGCGAGCGGCACGACCGAGGCCCCCTCCCCCAGCACCGTCGCGGCCACCGGCTCGGCGGCGAACTCCGGGCGGACGAAGATCAGTTGCCCGACGGCCCGTTGTCCCGCCAGGACGGCGGGCCCGTCCCAGCCGCCCGGCGCGCCGGGCCCGCAGGCCAGTTCCTGGTCGAGTACGGCTTGCCCGGCGACCCGCACGCTCAGACGGCTCGTGAGCCGCCCGGGTTCCTCACCGGCGCGTCCGAGTACCTGCTCCTCGCGCAGCACGAGCCGGGCGGTGGAGGCGAGCTCGACACGGGTGGTGACGTACAGGTCGCTGCCCTGGGCGGAGATCAACTGCTCCGGCAGCCAGTGCAGTTCGCCGTGATCGGCGACGTCGAGCCGGACGTCGTAGCGTGCCTCGCCCTTCGCCTGTCCGGGCAGCGCGATGGTGGCGGCGGCCGACCCGACGGACAGCCGCGCCCGCTCCTCCACCCGTCCCTCCACGGTGAAGTGGTCACCGCCGAGCGGCCCGCTCATCGCGCCGACCAGCATGACCCGGGCCTCGGAGCCGGTGGCCCGGGTGCGCCGCAGCGCCAGGGGGCCGTCGCTCTCCAGCACGGGCAGCGAGGTCCCGCCGCGCCCGTCGTCCCGGGCGACGATCCGCGCGAGGGACCGCACCCCGGCCCCGGTACGCACGTTCACGCGGCCCACGCGGCGAGCTGCGCACGCACCCACGCGGCGACGTCCGCGACCCCGGACTCGCTCCGCAACGACTGGAAGACGACGGGCAGTTCGGCGCGCTGCGCCTTGGCGTCGGCGGCCATCCGGGCGAGGTCGGAGCCGACGTAGGGGGCGAGGTCGGTCTTGTTGACGACGAGCAGGTCGGCGGTGGTCACGCCCGGCCCGCCCTTGCGCGGGATGTCGTCACCCCCGGCGACGTCGATCACGAAGATCTGCGCGTCGACGAGCCCCTTGGAGAAGGTGGCGGTGAGGTTGTCGCCACCGGACTCCACGAGCACCAGGTCCAGCGGCCCGACCGCGTCCTCCAGGTCCTCCACCGCTTCCAGGTTCGCGGAGATGTCGTCGCGGATCGCGGTGTGCGGGCAGGCGCCCGTCTCCACGGCGGTGATCCGCTCGGGCGGCAGCACCGCCTCGCGGAGCAGGAACTCGGCGTCCTCGCGCGTGTAGATGTCGTTGGTGACGACGGCGAGGGCCAGTTCGTCCCTGAGCGCCCGGCAGAGCGCGGCGACGGTGGCGGTCTTGCCGGATCCGACGGGGCCGCCGAGTCCGATGCGGAGCGCTCTGCGGGTGCCGTCGGGGCGGTGGGCGTCCGCGCTGAGGGCGGTGGAGGCGCTGTGGTGGTGATCGAGGTGCATGTGCGGCTCCTTGGGGG
>NZ_JAIGQA010000142.1:0-22335 GCF_019733245.1 Streptomyces sp. WAC04114 | reverse complement strand
GCCCACCATCACCCCGCCCACGTCCCCCCAGACGACACCGCCGGGTGACGGAGGCGACCCGTTCGATCCGGTCAGGCCGGGCGACGACGAGTAGACGGGCATGAGACGCCGAAGGGCGCCCGGTGCACACCGGGCGCCCTTCGGCGTCGTCCGCACGGCCTCGTCAACCGCGGTTCAGCTCGAACCAGACCACCTTGCCCGTGCTGAGCCGGGTCGCGCCCCAGCGCCGGGCCATCCGGTTCACCAGATACAGCCCGCGCCCGCCCTCGTCGGTGGCGCGGGCCTGGCGCAGCCGCGGCAGCTGCGGCACGTCGTCGCCGACCTCGCAGCGCAGCACGTCGGTGCGCAGCAGACGCAGCGTCACCGGCCGGGAGGCGTACCGCACGGCGTTGGTGACGACCTCGCTGACGAGCAGCTCGACGGAGTCGCTGAGCTCCTCCAGGCCCCAGCGCTGCAACGCACGCCGGGCCAGCCGGCGGGCACGGCCCGGGGCGGCGTCCTCCGGCTCCAGGAACCAGTACGCCACGTCGCTGGGCGCGATCCCGTCGAAGCGGGCGGCGAGCAGCGCGATGTCGTCGTCCCGGTCGCCCGGGCCGAGCATGTCGAGCACCTCGTCGCACAGCGCTTCCAGGGGCGGCGGATGGTCCGGCCCGGTGAGCTGCGCGACCGCGGCCAGCTTCTCCCGCAACTGCTCGATGCCGGTCCACACATCGCGCAGGCGCGACTCGACCAGGCCGTCGGTGTAGAGCAGCAGGGTCGCACCGGCGGGCGCGTCCAGCTCCACGGCCTCGAAGTCCACGCCGCCGACCCCGATCGGGGCACCGGCGGGCACGCGCAGCACCTCGGCACGGCCGCCCAGATGGAGCAGGACGGGCGGCGGATGACCGGCGTTGGCGATGGTGATGCGGTGCGATACCGGGTCGTACACGGCGTAGAGGCAGGTCGCCATGCGGTCCACGCCGAGGCGCTGGGCCTGTTCGTCGAGGTGGTGCAGAACCTCCTGCGGCGGCAGGTCGAGGCCGGCGAGGGTCTGGGCCGTGGTGCGCAGCTGGCCCATGATGGCGGCCGAGGTCATGGAGTGGCCCATGACGTCACCGACGACCAGGGCGACCCGGCTGCCGGGCAGCGGGATCGCGTCGTACCAGTCGCCGCCGACCCGGGCCGTCTCCGCCGCCGGCAGGTAGCGGGAGGCCAGCCGCACGCCCGTGGGGCGGGGCAGCGTCTCGGGCAGCATGGTGCGCTGCAGCTCGTCCGCGATGTAGGCCTCGCGGCCGTACAGCACGGCCTTGTCGATGCCGAGGGCGCTGTGCGTGGCGAGCTGGGCGGCCACCAGGAGGTCGTCGGGCTCGAACGCGATGCGCTCGGGGCGGCGCAGGAACAGGGCGGCGCCGATGACCCGGCGCCGGCCGCGCAGCGGGGCGAGGATCGCGCGCTGCCCGTCCGGCACCGCGAACTCGCTGCCCTCACCCAGCAGTTCCGGCAGTGCCGCGCGGGCCGCGGGGGCGTCGGTGAACACCGGGCGCACCCCGCGCAGCACCTCCGCGAGCGCGCTGCCGGGCCGCACCTCGCACAGCTCCGCGCCGACCGTCTCCAGCTCGTTCGGTTCGGGCTGCGCGGCCGGCTGGAAGCCGTTCTCGGTGTCGCGCTCCGCCGGTATCCGGTCGGTGCGGCGCAGCCGCAGCACCAGCGGGCCGGTGGGCCGCTCGTCGCCTACCGGCAGCGGGTCGCGCAGATAGACCAGGATCGCGTCGGAGAAGGTGGGCACGGTGGCCCGGCACAGCCCCATCACGATCTCGTCGAGGTCGATGCCGCGGGCGATCCGCCGGGTGGCGGCCCCCACGAACCTCAGCCGGTCGCCGTCCCGCCGCATGGGCGTGGGCCGGCCCGGCGGCAGGCTCTGGCCGGTGCGGCGCTCCTGCCCGTCGGTGTTCACCCCCGGCCGGTCCTGTTCGTCGGCCGGCTGGACCGGAATGCTCTCGGGGGCGGGGCGCGGCCGAGGAGTGTCGCGCTCGGCGGTCTGCTCGGCACCCGGCTGGGAGTGCTCGAAGGCGGGGTCGCTCACGGTGTCCTTGCCCTTGCCGAACGGCGTGGAGGTGCCCGGCTCCGACGTGCCCGGCGTGCTGTGTGCCGTCGTGACCGGAACGGTGACATCGCCGCCGGGGCGGCCCTGTACCGGTAAGGCGCCGGCGCCGGGCGCACGCGCCGGTGTCGGGGTATGCACGAACGCCCCGCGGGGATCCACGGGGTCGACGCCCGTCTGGGGGCGTTCGAACGAGGTCGGCTGCTCCGTCACGCGTGTCGAATCCATCCGTCCGGGGCTGCGCGCCGCGCACGCAGTTGGTCCCGCCGAAACTCCGATACCCGGATTACGTGCCCCAGGAACGGAATTCCCGCGTGGTCAGAGGTTGTTCCTGTGCCACCGGCGGGCCGTCTGCGGCCCTCAAGGGCCCACTGACGGCCCCTGGGGCCCGTGGCGCAGGCCCTGCCGGTGTTGCCCTCGTACCCCTCGCTCACGTCCTGCCGCCCCTCGGTGACGATCGGTCAAGCCCAGCGCGTGCTCAGGTAGTTGCCGCCGCGCGCCCTTGCGGAGGACGATCCTACGTTTCTTGCCCGGGGGCGCATCAAGGGTCTCATGAGGACAGATGCGCGGGCGTACGGTCCCAGTCCTCCGGCAGTGACGGTACCGCCCAGGACGGATCCGGGCGCCAGTGCTGCCAGCCTTCCGAGAACGGCGGCCCCCAGGCGCGGATCACCTCCACCGCCTCCCGGCCCGCCGCCCGTACCTTTTCCGCCAGTTGGTCGTCCATCAGCCCGTCCCGCCGGGCCTGGGCGAACTCGTCCTCGTCCCGCCAGTGCCAACTGCGGTCGGGATGGACGGAGATGTCCAGGAAGTGGTCGACGGAGTCCACGCCGCCCGCCCAACGGGCCAGCGGCTCCTCCAGGTTCACGTACCAGTTCTTGAACTGCCAGCCCGGCTCCCAGAACAGCCACACCGACCAGGGCTCGCCGGGCCGGGCCAGCTTCAGCACGCCCGTGCCGAACCACCGGTCGCGCTGCACGGTCCGCGGTCGGGTGTAGCGCGACTCCAGCGGTTCCAGATGCACGGGCGTGCCGTCGGCGAGCACGGGCTTCACACACTCGGTGCCGGGCGCCAGCCACACGGCGAGCAGGTCGGCGTCGTCCCGGACGACGGTGACGGGACGCGCGATGTGCACATGCGTGCCGCCGTTCTCCCGGTACCGCCACAGGATCCGGCTCCCGGGCGCCCAGAAGCCTGCCGCACCACCCGTTTCCATGCGTCTCATCGCTCCACCGTCTGCCATGAACAGATATTAGGTGCCGTAGGCATACGACGCTGCGGCGCGTGTCACGGTTCACGCGCCGGGCACACGAACGTGCCCCTGCGTCACGGGTGTGTCATCCGCAGGACATCCAGGGCCTCGTCGAGCTGCTGCGCCGTCAGGTCGCCGCGTTCCACGTATCCGCCGTCCAGCACGACCTGGCGGATCGTCTTCCGCTCGGCCAGGGCCTTCTTGGCGACCTTCGCGGCCTCCTCGTAGCCGATGTACTTGTTGAGCGGCGTGACGACGGAGGGGGAGGACTCGGCGTACTCCCGCGCCCGCTCGCGGTTCGCGGTGATGCCGTCGACGGTCCGGTCGGCGAGCAGCCGTGTCACGTTGGCGAGCAGCCGGACCGACTCCAGCACGTTCTTCGCGATGACCGGCAGCATCACGTTGAGCTCGAAGTTCCCGGCGGCGCCGGCCGTGGCGACGGTGGCGTCGTTGCCGGTGACCTGGGCGGCGACCATCAGCACGGCCTCCGGGATGACCGGGTTCACCTTGCCCGGCATGATCGACGAGCCGGGCTGGAGGTCGGGCAGGGCGATCTCCGCGAGACCGGTGCGCGGCCCGGAGGACATCCAGCGCAGGTCGTTGGCGATCTTCGTCAGCCCGACCGCGATGGTCCGCAGCTGCCCGCTGGTCTCGACGATGCCGTCCCGGGCGCCCTGCGCCTCGAAGTGGTTCCGTGCCTCGGTGAGGGGCAGCCCGGTCGTGCGGGCGACCTCCTCGATCACGGCGGCGGAGAAGCCGGGCGGGGTGTTGATGCCGGTGCCGACGGCCGTGCCGCCGAGGGGCAGTTCGGCGAGCCGGGGGAGGGAGGCCTCGAGCCGCTCGATGCCGTAGCGCACCTGGGCCGCGTACCCGCCGAACTCCTGGCCCAGCGTCACGGGCGTGGCGTCCATGAGGTGGGTCCGCCCGGACTTCACCACGTCGGCGAACTCCTCGGCCTTGCGCTCCAGGGCGGCGGCGAGGTGCTCCAGCGCCGGGACGAGGTCGCGCGTCACGGCGGCCGTGGCGGCGATGTGGATCGAGGAGGGGAAGACGTCGTTCGACGACTGGGAGGCGTTGACGTGGTCGTTCGGGTGCACCCCGCTGCCCAGGCGCTCGCTCGCGAGGGTGGCGATGACCTCGTTGGTGTTCATGTTGGACGAGGTGCCGGACCCGGTCTGGAACACGTCGACCGGGAAGTGCGCGTCCCACTTCCCCTCGGCGACCTCCCCGGCCGCCTCCTGGATCGCCCCGGCGATGTCCTTGTCCAGGACCCCCAGCTCGGCGTTGACCTTGGCCGCAGCCCCCTTGATGCGGGCCAGCGCCTCGATGTGCGCGCGCTCGAGGCGCTGCCCGGAGACGGGGAAGTTCTCCACGGCCCGCTGGGTCTGAGCACGCCACTTGGCGTGCGCGGGCACCCGCACCTCGCCCATGGAGTCGTGTTCGGTGCGGTACTCGGCCCTGTCCTGCTCGTCGGTCATCGACGATCACCTCCATGTGTCACAGCGTCCGCGCCGCGACCACTGTTCCCCGTGGAGACGAATCATCACCCCCGTCGCCGGGCGAGTCCGGGCCCGCGTACCGGAATGGACGTGAAGGGGGGACGTAGCGGGCAGGGGCGGCGGGGGCGAGATCGCTCCCGCCGCGCCCGCCGCCTTACGCCAGCCCGGGCCCCCGCACCGGGATCGAGGTGAAGGTCGGCGCCGGCGCCGGGTCCTGGAAGAAGTCGTTGCCCTTGTCGTCGACCACGATGAAGGCCGGGAAGTCCTCCACCTCGATCTTCCACACGGCCTCCATGCCGAGCTCTTCGTACTCGACGACCTCGACCTTCTTGATGCAGTCCTGGGCGAGCCGGGCGGCCGGGCCGCCGATCGAGCCGAGGTAGAAGCCGCCGTGGGCGTCGCACGCGGCCGTGACCTGCTTGCTGCGGTTGCCCTTGGCGAGCATCACCTTGGAGCCGCCCGCGGCCTGGAACTGCTCCACGTAGGAGTCCATCCGGCCGGCCGTGGTCGGGCCGAAGGAGCCCGACGCGTAGCCCTCGGGCGTCTTGGCCGGACCGGCGTAGTACACCGGGTGGTCCTTCAGGTACTGCGGCATCTCCTCGCCCGCGTCCAGCCGCTCCTTGATCTTGGCGTGCGCGATGTCGCGGGCCACGACCAGCGGGCCGGTCAGCGACAGCCGGGTCTTCACCGGGTACCTGGTCAGCTCGGCGAGGATCGTGTCCATCGGCTGGTTGAGGTCGATCTTCACCACGTCGGAGGACTCGTCGAGGTGCTCGTCGGTCGTCTCCGGCAGGAAGCGCGCCGGGTCCGTCTCCAGCTGCTCCAGGAAGACGCCCTCGGCGGTGATCTTCGCGACGGCCTGGCGGTCGGCGGAGCAGGAGACGGCGATGGCGACCGGGCAGGACGCGCCGTGCCGCGGCAGGCGCACCACGCGCACGTCGTGGCAGAAGTACTTGCCGCCGAACTGCGCGCCGATGCCGATCTTCTGCGTCAGCTCGAAGACCTTCTCCTCCAGCTCCTTGTCCCGGAACCCGTGCCCGAGCTCGGAGCCCTCGGCCGGGATCTCGTCCAGGTAGTGCGCGGAGGCGTACTTGGCGGTCTTCAGCGCGTACTCGGCGGACGTGCCGCCGACCACGATCGCCAGGTGGTACGGCGGGCAGGCCGCCGTGCCCAGCGAACGGATCTTCTCCTCCAGGAACTTCATCATGGAGGACTCGTTCAGGACGGCCTTCGTCTCCTGGTACAGGAACGACTTGTTGGCCGAGCCGCCGCCCTTGGCCATGAAGAGGAACTTGTAGGCGCCGCCGTCGGCCGCGTACAGCTCGATCTGCGCGGGGAGGTTGGAGCCGGTGTTCTTCTCGTCCCACATGGTGAGCGGGGCCATCTGCGAGTAGCGCAGGTTCAGGTTCTTGTACGCGTCGTAGATGCCGCGGCTCAGGGCCTCCTCGTCACGGCCCCGCGTCAGCACGTTCTGCCCGCGCTTGCCCATCACGATCGCCGTGCCCGTGTCCTGGCACATCGGCAGCACGCCCGCAGCGGCGATGTTCGCGTTCTTCAGCAGGTCCAGCGCCACGAACTTGTCGTTGGACGACGCCTCGGGGTCGTCGATGATGCGGCGCAGCTGCGCGAGGTGGGCCGGGCGCAGGTAGTGCTGGATGTCGTGGATGGCCTCCTCGGCGAGCTTGCGCAGCGCCTCCGGCTCCACCTGGAGGAAGGTCCGCCCGTCCGGCCCCTCGACCGTGGAGACACCCTCGGAGGTCACCAGCCGGTAGGGGGTGGTGTCCTCTCCCTGGGGAAGCAGATCGGTGTACGCGAACTCAGGCATCTCAGCCCATTCCTCACTCGGCAGACGACGGCCCGCCTCCGTTGGCGGGCGCCAACCAGCGTAGAACCTGCCGCTGAGGGCGAGCTTGTGAGGTAAGGCTCAGTTCGTCACACCGGCCGCGGTTCAAGGGGCCCCGGCCGAGGGGTGTCGCGATCTATCGTGTTTCGGTACGCTGCTGCCGTGGACCTCTCGAAGCAGGACCTTCAGAAGCAGGAGCCCGCCGGCGCCGCGCCCCGCGCCTCCGATTCCGCGCTCCGCGCCTCCGACGCCGAGCGCGACCGCATCGCCGACATCCTGCACGACGCCCTGGCCGAGGGCCGCCTCACCGCGGACGAGCACGCCGAGCGCGTCGAGGGAGTGCTGCGTGCCAAGACCGTCGGCGAGCTGGAGGTCTTCATCCGGGATCTGCCCGCGGCCCACCGCCAGGGCCCCGGCCCCGCCCACGCCCCGGCCCCCCGGCGCCCCACGGCCGGCGCCGTCCCGATCGACGCGGACGACAACGTGGTCGCGGTCTTCAGCAGCGCCGTCCGCAAGGGCCGCTGGCGCGCGGGCCGCCGGATCCACGCGTACGCGATCTTCGGCAGTGTCGAGATAGACCTCAGCGAGGCCCTCTTCGACCACCAGCAGGTCGTCGTCAAGTCGTTCGCGATCTTCGGCAGCGTCGACATCCGCGTCCCGGAGAACGTGTCGCTGCGCGGCACGGGCGGCGGCGTCCTCGGCAGCTTCGAGGTGGCCACCCTCGACTCGGGCGAACCACAGGCCCCCATCGTCTACGTCGACGGCTGGGCGGTCCTCGGCAGCGTCGAGGCGCGGCCGAGGCGGGGCAAGGTCGTGGCGGACCTCCTGGACCGGGTGCACCGCACCGTCGACAGAAGTTTGCGCAAACACCTGGGGCATTGACAGTCGCGAATCCCCCGAATCCGGCGGTTCGGAACTCAGTGCATAGGCGCGCGTACAGCGGGTAGGCCTTGCTGCATCGTCTCTCGCTCGCGAAGCCGTCGTCAGGAGTAGACCGTGCTGCAACCGCCGCATTCGTCCGTGCAGGTAGCTGCCGTTCCGGCCCCGCGGGTGCCAGCGCGAGACAGGGACCAAGACGCCCCGTGGCACACCGAGGCGGTGTGCCGGCGTGACGAGGCCGGCCTGTTCTTCGCCCCCTCCAAGGAGCCGACCGCCGCGCGGCTGTCCCGGGAGGAAGCGGCGAAACGGGTCTGTGCCCGCTGCCCGGTGATGGTCGAGTGCCGCGAACACGCCCTGCTCCAACCCGAGCCCTACGGCGTCTGGGGCGGCCTCACCGCCGCCGAGCGCCGCGTGGTCCTGGCCCGGCGCCGCCGCCGCGACATGGAGCTGAAGAAGACGGCCCGCCCGGCGAACCAGATAGCGGCGGCGGGCTGACGGTCCGGCACCGCGACACGAGCACCACGCAAAGGGCGTCCCCGCCGCACCGGGGACGCCCTTTCGCTGTGCCGTTCTTCTTCCCGGGGCTACTTGCCCTTGTCGAAGTCGATCGCGCTGTAGGCGCGCAGCTTGCTCAGCCGGTGCTCGGAGGAGATCCGGCGGACCGTGCCTGACCGCGACCGCATCACGATCGAGTCGGTGGTGGCGGTCTCCGCCCGGTAGCGGACCCCGCGCAGCAGCTCACCGTCGGTGATACCGGTGGCCACGAAGAACACGTTCTCCCCGGTGACGAGGTCCTCGGTCGTGAGCACGCGGTCGAGGTCGTGGCCGGCGTCGATCGCCCGCTGCCGCTCCTCGTCGTCCTTGGGCCACAGCTTGCCCTGGATCGTGCCGCCCAGGCACTTCACGGCGCAGGCAGAGATGATGCCCTCCGGCGTACCGCCGATGCCGAGGAGCAGGTCGACACCCGTGCCCTCGCGCAGCGCCAGGATCGAGCCGGCCACGTCGCCGTCGGAGATCAGCCTGATGCGCGCACCGGTCTCCCGGATCTCCTTGATGATGCCCTCGTGCCGCGGCCGGTCGAGGATCACCACCGTCACGTCCTCCGGCGCGGACCGCTTCGCCTTGGCGACCCGGCGGATGTTCACCGACACCGGGGCGTTGATGTCGACGAAGTCGGCCGCCTCCGGACCGGTGACGAGCTTGTCCATGTAGAACACCGCGGACGGGTCGAACATGGACCCGCGCTCGGCGGCGGCCAGCACCGCGATCGCGTTCGTCATGCCCTTCGCCGTCAGCGTGGTGCCGTCGATCGGGTCGACGGCGATGTCGCACTCGGGCCCGGTGCCGTCGCCCACGCGCTCCCCGTTGAACAGCATCGGGGCTTCGTCCTTCTCGCCCTCGCCGATGACGACGACGCCGTTCATCGAGACGGTGGAGACGAGGGTGCGCATGGCGCGCACCGCGGCGCCGTCGGCGCCGTTCTTGTCACCCCGGCCGACCCAACGGCCCGCGGCCATCGCCGCGGCCTCGGTGACGCGGACGAGCTCCAGGGCGAGGTTGCGGTCGGGAGCCTCGGAGGGGACATCGAGCTCGGACGGCAAATGATGGTGCTCGGTCATCGGAGCGCACCTTTCTGTACGACGACGGCCGGATGAGGGTGTGTCGCCCGAATATATCTCCGAGTCCGCAAAATGAGCAGGGGCCCCCACGGATGAGCGCGGCAGGGACCTGCGACGATAGGGGGCGTGGCAGGCAAGAACGGCAAGCAGAAGACGGCGCGCGACATGATCCTCTCCATGGGGATCATCGTCCTCGTGGCGGGCTTCGTATACCTCTTCATCCCGCACGACGACAGCGCGCCCGACGTGAAGGCCGTCGACTACCGGGTCGAGTTGCTCACGGCGCGCCGTGCGGCTTCCTATCCCATCGCCGCGCCGGAGGGCCTGTCCGACGCATGGAAGGCCACCTCCGTCCGCTTCCAGGGTGACAAGTTCGACGCCTGGCACCTCGGCTTCCACGACCCCGAGGGGGAGTACGTGGCGGTCGAGCAGTCCACTCAGCGGCGGCCCGTCTTCCTCGACGAGGCGACGCAGGGCGCGCAGGAGACCGGGAAGACCCAGAAGATCGGCGACGGCACCTGGACCCGCTACGAGGGCGGCCGGTACGACGCGCTGGTCCTGGAGGGCACCAAGGGCTCGACGACGGTCGTGACGGGCACCGCGGGGTTCGCGCAGCTGACGAAGATGGCCGAGGCGCTGGAGACGAAATAGGCGCGCACGAGGAAGGCCCCCGGCACCTGCCGGGGGCCTTCCTCGTGCGCGTCGGTCAGACGGTGGTGACGACCTGGTCGAAGTCCAGGCGCGGGGAGCGCGGGTACCAGGCGTCCGGGCCGGGGCGGCCGATGTTGACGACCATCAGCGGGGTGTGGTCGTCGTCCAGGAACTCCTTGCGGACGCCCTCGAAGTCGAAGCCGGTCATCGGGCCGGCGGCGAGACCGGCGGCACGGACACCGACGATGAAGTACGCGGCCTGGAGGGCGGCGTTCAGCGCGGCGGCGTTCTCGCGGACCGGGCGCTCGGTGAAGAAGATGTCCTTGATCTGCGGGGCGGCCGGGAACAGCTGCGGCAGCTCCTCGTGGAACTCGTTGTCCGCGGAGAGGATCGCCACCAGCGGGGCGCTCGCGGTCTTGGGCCGGTTGCCCTCGGCCATGTGCGCCACCAGGCGCTCGCGGGCCTCGGGGGAGCGGACCAGGGTGATGCGCAGCGGGGTCTGGTTGAAGGCGGTCGGACCGTACTTGACCAGGTCGTAGATCGCCTGCACCTGCTCGTCGGTCACCGGCTCGTCGGTGAAGGTGTTGGCGGATCGGGCCTCGCGGAACAGCAGGTCCTGGGCGGCGGGGTCAAGAACGAGGGACATGAAAGCACTTTCTCGCGACGGTCGGTCCGGAAGATCGGCTGACGTCCACGACCGTACGCGAGTGAAGTTCAACGTTCAACTAACATGGGCGTGTCGTGTGTCACCCCGAACCGAACGGTCCCGGTTACTCCCCGCCCTCGTCCTCCGCGGCCTCCTCCGCCAGCGCCGCGTCCAGCCGCGCCCGGGCCCCGTCCAGCCAGCGCCGGCACACCTTGGCCAGCTCCTCGCCGCGCTCCCAGAGCGCCAGGGACTCCTCCAGCGTCGTACCGCCCGCCTCCAGGCGCCGGACGACCTCGATCAGCTCGTCCCGCGCCTGCTCGTACCCGAGCGCCTCGTCGGTGCCCGGTGTCTCATCAACCTCGCTGGTCATCCATCCACCCTATGTGTCCACTCGTACGGAGAACTCACCCTCGGAGACCCGCGCGCGCAGGGCCTCGCCGGCCTCCACCTCGCCCGGGTCGCGGACCGCGTGCCCGTCCGCCCTCTGCAGCACGGCGTACCCGCGCTTCAGGGTCGCGGCGGGGGAGAGGGCCACCACGCGCGCGTGCGTGTGCGTCAGCTCCGAGTCGGCGCGGTCGAGCTGGTGCCGCAAGCAGCGCCGGCCCCGGTCGAGCAGGTCCGCCACCTGGTCGGCCCGCATGTCGATCATCCGGTGCGGATCCTCTATCGACGGCCGCGCGAGCGCGTGCGCCAGCCCGCGCTCCTCCCGCTCCACCAGCGCCGCCACACACCGCCGTGCCCGGTCACGCAGCAGCCGCACCCGCTCGTACTCCTCGCCGACGTCCGGCACGACCTTCTTCGCGGCGTCGGTGGGGGTCGAGGCACGCAGATCGGCGACCTGGTCCAGCAGCGGGTTGTCCGGCTCGTGCCCGATGGCGGACACCACGGGCGTCCGGCACTGCGCGACCGTCCGGATCAGCTGCTCGTCGGAGAACGGCAGCAGGTCCTCCACGCTGCCGCCGCCGCGGGCGACGATGATCACGTCCACGTCGTCGATCGCGTCGAGCTCCTTCACGGCCTGCACCACCTGCGGCACGGCGTGTACGCCCTGCACGGCGACGTTGCGCACCTCGAAACGGACGGCGGGCCAGCGGTGCCGGGCGTTCTCCAGGACGTCCCGCTCGGCGGCCGAGGCCCGTCCGCAGACCAGCCCGATCAGCTGCGGCAGGAACGGCAGCGGCTTCTTGCGCTCCGGCGCGAACAGCCCCTCGCGCGCGAGGGCCTTCTTCAGCTGCTCCAGGCGCGCGAGCAGCTCACCGACCCCGACGGGCCGGATCTCGGCGGCCCGCAGCGACAGCTGACCGCGCGGGGCGTACCACTCGGGCTTCGCGAGGACGACGACCCGGGCGCCCTCGCTCACCACGTCCGCGACGGCGTCGAACACCTGCCGGTAGCAGGTGACGCCGACGGAGATGTCGTACGACGGGTCCCGCAGCGTCAGGAACACCACGCCCGCGCCCGGACGCCGCGACAACTGAGTGATCTGCCCCTCGACCCACACCGCCCCGAGCCGGTCGATCCAGCCCCCGATGAGCCGCGACACCTCGCCGACGGGCAGCGGTGCTTCCGGAGTCGTGTTCACAGCCATGCCGCGAGAGTAGTGGGCGGCACCGACAACCCGGCTCAGCCGCCCTTCTCGCCATGGGCGGAGCCTTCCCGGCCGACACGGCCCTCTCCCGCCTCGGCGGCGAAACCGGCCTCCCCACGATCCGGCCGTCCTGCTCGCGGGCATCCTGCCCGGCCCCCCTGGCCCCGGTCCGGTCATCGTCAAGGGCGCACCCGGCTCCGAGACGCTCTCCGGCCGCCACCGGCACCTCACGGCGACGGCGGCACCAGCCGTCGGCCCCTGCACCGCCAGCACCGCCAACCCGCGCCGTGCGACTTGGCGTCCAGCGTGCCGAACACACCGACCGGGGCCATCGGCGCGATGAACAGCAGCCCGTAGACGACCAGGTCACGAAAGCCGAGACTGCGCCGCAGCGCGGGCTCCCCCTCGGCCGCACGGGCCTGCGGTCCGGCCTCGGATCCGGCCTCGGACGTCGCGCCTCCGCTCCCGCCGTACGTCACTCGCGCCGCGCGATGTCAGTCTTCCGGGGACTCCACACGGACGCGATCTTTGACGCGCCGGACGCGGCCTTACGATGGGACGCATGTCTGCTTCGCCTGGCCGCCGTGTCCTGCTCGCCGCCCCCCGTGGCTACTGCGCGGGTGTGGACCGCGCCGTGATCGCCGTCGAGAAAGCCCTGGAGCAGTACGGCGCTCCGGTGTACGTCCGGCACGAGATCGTCCACAACAAGTACGTCGTGCAGACCCTGGAGAAGAAGGGCGCGATCTTCGTCGAGCAGACGGAGGAAGTGCCCCCGGGGAACATCGTCATGTTCTCCGCGCACGGCGTGGCCCCCGTCGTCCACGAGGAGGCGGAGCGCGGCAAGCTCGCCACCATCGACGCCACCTGTCCGCTCGTCACCAAGGTCCACAAGGAAGCCGTCCGCTTCGCGAGCGAGGACTACGACATCCTCCTGATCGGCCACGAGGGCCACGAGGAGGTCATCGGCACCTCCGGCGAGGCCCCCGAGCACATCCAGCTCGTCGACGGCCCGGGCGATGTGGCGAAGGTCGAGGTCCGCGACCCCTCCAAGGTCGTCTGGCTCTCCCAGACCACGCTGTCCGTCGACGAGACCATGGAGACCGTCGACGCCCTGAAGGACAAGTTCCCGCAGCTCATCTCCCCGCCCAGCGACGACATCTGCTACGCCACGCAAAACCGCCAGCTGGCCGTGAAGCAGATGGGCGCCGAGTCGGAGCTGGTCATCGTCGTCGGCTCGCGCAACTCCTCCAACTCCAAGCGGCTCGTCGAGGTCGCCAAGATCGCCGGTGCCCGCGAGGCCTATCTCGTGGACTTCGCCGACGAGATCGACGAGGCCTGGCTGGAGGGCGTGACCACGGTCGGCGTCACCTCCGGCGCCTCCGTCCCGGAGATCCTGGTCGAGCAGGTCCTGGAGTACCTCTCCGAGCGCGGCTTCGAGGACGTCGAGATCGTCAAGGCCGCCGAGGAGTCCATCACGTTCTCCCTGCCCAAGGAGCTCCGCCGCGACCTGCGCGAGGAGGCCGCGACCCTGGCCGCCGAGCGCGGCGGCGCCGGGACCGGTGAAAATTCCGGGGAGTGATAGGGGACAGGCCGGGCAGCACCGCTGTCCGGCCTGTGACTGTCAGTCGTTCGTCGTAGCGTAGGGCCATGCAGATCTTCGGAGTGGACATCGGCGGATCCGGGATCAAGGGTGCCCCGGTGGACCTGGACAAGGGCGACCTCGCCCAGGAGCGCCACAAGGTCCTCACCCCGCACCCGGCCACGCCCGACGCGGTGGCCGACGGCGTCAAGCAGGTCGTCGACCACTTCGGCTGGACGGGCCCGATCGGGGTCACCTTCCCCGGCGTGGTCACCGACAGCGCCACCATCCGCACGGCGGCGAACGTCGACGACAGCTGGATCGACACCGACGCCCGAGCGCTGCTCGGCGAGCGGCTGGGCGGCCTGCCGGTGACGGTGGTCAACGACGCGGACGCGGCAGGCGTCGCCGAGATGCACTTCGGCGCCGGCCGCGACCGCCGGGGCACGGTGATCCTGCTGACCCTCGGCACCGGCATCGGCAGCGCGGTCTTCGTCGACGGCGTACTCGTCCCCAACACCGAGCTGGGCCACCTGGAGCTCGACGGGCACGACGCGGAGAAGCGGGCCTCCAGCAAGGCCCGCGAGGACCACGACATGACGTGGGAGCACTGGGCGGTGCACCGCGTGACCAAGTACCTCGCCCATGTCGAGATGCTGTTCTCGCCGGAGCTGTTCATCATCGGCGGCGGTGTCAGCCGCAAGGCCCACAAGTTCCTGCCCCACATCGAGGGCATCAAGGCGGAGATCGTCCCGGCGCAGCTGCAGAACAACGCGGGGATCGTCGGCGCGGCGATGCGGGCGGCCGGACACTAGGCCGCCTCGCACCGGGACAGGGGCGAGAGCTCAGACCGGCGGCCGGACCCCCGCCGTCCGCCGCCGGCGCACCATCCGGATCCGCCGGACGATCACGATCAGCCCGGCGATGAGCGTGCCGCCGTACAGCCAGCCGGCCTGCGTGGCCAGTGCCGTCACCAGACCCATCAGCGTGCCGCCGCTCCCGTCCTCGCCGTCGGCCACCGGCAGCAGCCCCACGGCGAACGCGATCGGCACCACGACGGGCGCGGTCATCAGGTCCCCCCGGCGCACCCAGAGGGCGGTCAGCGCACTCACCGGCAGGAACAGCACGCCGTACGCCGTCAGGGACGCCCCGAACAGCGCCGAGCAGAGCGCGCCGAGCAGGAACATCACCACGGCGCAGAACAGCCCGCTGCCCAGGCCGGTCAGCCGTGGGTTCGGCAGTCCGCCCGCGGCGGGTGCCGGAGCGGGCGCGGGCCGTCGTACCGGCGCCGGGCGGCGCCGCGGCACCGGCGGCCGGGCCGCGCGCACGGGCTCGCCGCCCGCTCCCCGTCCCGCCTGGGACGGCACAGGTTGGCGGGGCGGCCTGGGCCGGTCCCGTCGCGGTCCGTACTGGGGAGATCGCGTCCTGTATTGCTCCACCGGACCAACTTAGGTCGTTCTATATGCAGAATAGGCCTTCTGACACGCCGTCGGCCACGGCTTGGCCAAGCGTTCGATACGTCGCCCGGGCCGTTCCGGACACGCCGTAGACTGGTGGATCGGCCGGTCCCCTGGCCCCAAGGCCCTCCACTCACGGGAAGTCGCAACGTGTCGCTCACGATCGGAATCGTCGGTCTGCCGAATGTCGGCAAGTCGACCCTGTTCAACGCCCTGACCAAGAACGACGTGCTGGCGGCCAACTACCCGTTCGCCACGATCGAGCCCAACGTGGGCGTGGTCGGCGTCCCCGACCCCCGCCTGACGAAGTTGGCGGAGATCTTCTCCTCGCAGCGGGTCCTTCCGGCCACGGTGGACTTCGTCGACATCGCCGGCATCGTGCGCGGCGCCTCCGAGGGCGAGGGCCTGGGCAACAAGTTCCTCGCGAACATCCGCGAGTCCGACGCGATCTGCCAGGTCATCCGCGCCTTCAAGGACGAGAACGTCGTGCACGTGGACGGCAAGGTCTCGCCGAAGGACGACATCGAGACGATCAACACCGAGCTGATCCTCGCGGACCTGCAGACCATCGAGAAGGTCCTGCCGCGCCTCCAGAAGGAGTCGCGCATCAAGAAGGACATCGCGCCGAAGGTCAAGGCGGTCGAGGAGGCCAAGGAGATCCTGGAGAAGGGCGACACGCTGTTCTCCGCGGGCATCGTCCAGGGCTCCGGCAACGAGGAGCTCCTGCACGACCTGCACCTGCTCACCACCAAGCCGTTCCTCTACGTCTTCAACGTCGACGAGGACGAGCTGACCGACGAGGACTTCAAGAACGAGCAGCGGGCCCTGGTCGCCCCGGCCGAGGCGATCTTCCTCAACGCCAAGCTGGAGGCGGACCTCGCCGAGCTCGACGAGGACGAGGCGCTGGAGCTCCTCCAGTCCGTAGGCCAGGAGGAGCCGGGCCTCGCGACCCTGGCCCACGTCGGCTTCCGCACGCTGGGCCTCCAGACGTACCTCACCGCCGGCCCCAAGGAATCCCGCGCCTGGACCATCAAGAAGGGCGCCACGGCCCCCGAGGCCGCCGGCGTCATCCACACCGACTTCCAGAAGGGCTTCATCAAGGCGGAGGTCATCTCCTTCGACGACCTGGTGGAGACGGGTTCGGTGGCGGAGGCCCGCGCGAAGGGGAAGGCGCGGATGGAGGGCAAGGAGTATGTGATGCAGGACGGGGATGTGGTGGAGTTCCGCTTCAACGTGTGAGCGGATGGAACAGCACCACGTCGTACATCTCGCAATCATGCAGATCAGAAGGGGCCGGGCTCTCGCAAGCCCGGCCCCTTCGTCGATCCCGTGCTGGATCGGCGCTGGATTTCCTGACCCGATGTCAGAAGTGCTCAGGTGTCGTAGACGCGGGAGCGGTGCCCGACGTGCACGACCCAGACCACCAGCTCCCCGTTGTCGATCGTGTAGATCACGCGGTAGTCGCCTACCCGTAGGCGGCGCCGGTCGGGCTGGGAGACGAGGGCCGTGGTGTTGAACCCCAGTGGGTCGCTCTCCAGCTCGGCCAGCTTGGCCAGAATGCGGAGGGCCATGTCCCGCGGCACCTTGCGGAGCTCGGCCTGAGCCTCGGGGCGGAAGACGGTGCGGTACTCACTCACTGCGTGCCCGCGTCTCCCTCATGATCTCTTCGATCGGGATGCCGGGTGCCGGGTTGGCCATGCGCTCGTCGATGATCCGGTTGATCTCGCGCTCTTCCCACTCCTGGTACTTCCGGAGCACGTCGATGGACACCACGGCGGCCACCTCCTTGCCTCTGCGCGTGATCACCGTGGGTACGTCGTCGCGGTCAGCCCGCTCCACGACCTCGGCCAGGTGTGCCCGGACATCGCGGATTGACTCTGTGGGCAGCGGCTGTGTCATGCGCCCAAGAGTACCGAGTGGCGCATGTGTACACAACGGCGAGGGCGCTCGGGGCGCCGGTGTCCTTCGGCCCCGAGCGCGTCATTCGCGGCTACCGGGCCGGTCCTGGTGGCGAGCCCTGGGTTGCGCGAGCTTCGAGCGCTCGTGCAGGTACCGGTGGGCGATGCCGGCGGCGGCAGCGAGTGCGAGCAGGGCGAGGAGGGCTCGCTTCCTGTGGTCCGGGGTGCGGGCGTGCGGTCGGGCTGGGGCCGTCCCGGTGGCGAGGTCGCGGTTGATCCGCTGCCAGACGCGGTCCGGGGGTGCCGTCGGCAGATCCACGAGCTGTGCGGTGCGGGCCGCCGTCACCAGGCGGGTCAGGCTTCGGAGTTCGTCGCGGCAGCGGGTGCAGTGTTCGATGTGGCGCAGAGCCTCGGCGTCGGCGTCGGTCGGGGTGGCGTTGCTCAGCGCCAGTTCCACCAGGTGTGCGGACTCTACGTGGGCCACTGCGTCCTCCCGACGGGTTCCGCCGTGACGACGAGGTTCGATGCGTAGCCGCCCTGCTCGGGGACGAACGGGGGCGCGCAAGTGATGAGGGTGAGGGCCGGGGGGCCGGTGCGGCGGAACGTCGAGGGGGGCAGGGCTTCCTTCGGCACCGTGATCCGGGAGACGACCCGGTAGGTCACCGGCTCGCCGCCCGCGCGGCGCACCTCGACCCGGTCTCCGCGGCGCACGTCGTACAGCGCCAGGAACTCGCCGAGGGCTCCGGTGTCGGTGTCGACGTGGCCGACGAGGACGGCCGAACCCTCGGCACTGCCCGGCGCGGGGCCGTGGCGGTACCAGCCGGCCACGGACGGGTCGTCGGGGACGGCCATGTCCCCTCGGGCCGTCACGCCCACCGGACTGATCCGGGCGTCCAGGCCGGTGCGGGGCGCGAGCACGCGACGGGGTGGTGGAGGATCCTGTCCTTCGCCGGGGGCTGCCGCGCCGGGTCGGGTCTTCGGCGCCGGTGTACCGGGGGGTGTTGTCGGGGCCGTCGCCGCTGCCCTGCGTTCCGGCGGCAATGCCGCGAAGTCGGCCGGAGGTGCGGCCGGGTCCGACGGCGTGGGCGGAAAACCGAGGACGGCTGCCAGAGCGGCAGCCGCCACAATCGGTCCGGTCAGCCGCCGCGTGCCGTCAGCCACGTCGGCGGGCGACCCGGCGGGCCACCAGCAGGCCCGCCACCGCGACCGCTCCGGCCCCGGCGGCGAAAGCCGGCCCGAGATCGGAGGAGTTCGGCGCGACGGCGGCACCGCTGCCGCCCGCGGGGACGCCACGGGGCGACGACTCCATGCCGCTGAACGTCTGGGTCGCCAGGGCGAGGTTCTTGTCCTCGGCGCTGCCCCAGGCGTAGACGACGTTGCTGGTGCCTTCGCCGAGCTTCAGGTCGGCCGGGCCTATGGCCACGGTGTCCGTACCGGCGAGCACCACATCCGCGTTGATCGTGCCCGCGTCGACCTCGGCGGTGTCCTCCTTCGGGTTGGTCAGGTTGCTGAAGACCGGCTGTCCGCCGGCCCGGACGTCGACGGCGGGCGCTGCCGCGACATGGCGGACCGTCAGACGGGACTTGCCCGCGTCGACCTGAGACACGTCGTTGGTGAAGGCCGTCAGTTCCGGTTTGCCGTCGGCCGACAGATGCGCGGCGACCGTGGCGTTCGCGCCCTCGGGCACCTCGATCTTCTTCTCCAGGGCCGGAGTTCCGTCGGGACCCTGTCCTGCTTCGAAGATCTGGATGTCATAGGTCCCGGCGTCGAGGGACTGGGGGTCCGTCACCGTGCCGGGCTTGAAGTCGCCGATCAGTTCGTCGCCGTTGGCGTACACGTCCACGGTCATGCCCGGGATGCCGTGGAAGACGGACACCATGGCCTTGTCCTCCTGTTCGGCGAAGGCGGGCGCGGTGACGCCGAGGGCCAGGGCACAGGCGCCGGCGGAGGCGGCGAGGGCGATGCGGGTGTGAGAGGTCATGGGAATCATCCCTTCGAACGGAGTCTCCGTACGGTGCGGAGTCTCAGTCCTGTTTTCAGGTGTGGGGGCCGCCGCGGATGCGCGTACGGCGTCACCGCTACAGGTCCGCGTCGGGGACCGGGGGCTGCTCGATCACCAGGCGCAGCCGGTGCAGGCCGCGGCGGGCGTGGCTCTTGACCGTCCCCAGGGGCATGCCGGTCCGCTCCGCGATCTGCGCCTGGGTCAGGTCCTCGTAGAAGGCCATGCACAGCACCTCCCGCTGGTGCCGCGGCAGCCGGGACAGGGCGTCGACCAGCAGCACCCGGTCCAGGACGCGGTCCGGTACCGCCTCGTCGGGCCCGGTGGGGTCCGCGGCGCGGCCGGCCGAGTCGATCAGCGTCAGCCGCCGCGTCCTCGCCGCCAGGGCGTCGACGATCTTGCGGCGCGTGATGCCGACCAGCCAGGCGCCGAGCGGGCCCCGTTCGGGACGGAAACCGGCCCTGCCGTGCCAGGCGCCGAGAAAGACCTGCTGGGTCACGTCCTCCGCCTCGTAGGTGTCACCGAGCAGTCGGGTGGCCATGGTGTGGACGAGCGAGCCCCAGCGCCGGTAGATCGCGGCGAACGCCTCCTCGTCGGCGGCGACGAGGCCACGGGCCAGCTCCTCCTCGTACCGCGTTTCCTCCGCGGGCGCGGTGGACGCGGTGGGGGTGGTGAGTCGCGTGTTTGTGATCATGGCCTGGTTCCTCCTGCAGTGCGTCGCGCGGGGACGGAAGGCCGTCTGCCGAACCGCACCGGTCGCGCTGTGCGGAGCCGCGACCATGCGCTCGAATTCAGTGTTCGGCGCACAAACGACGCATCTCAACATGCGTCGTTTGTGCGTCGTACAGTCGGAGGTATGGGTACACACGAACGAGACGGTGAGGACCGCGGACGCGGGGACGTGCCGCACGGCGCAGGACTGACCACCGGCGAGGTGGCCCGGCGGCTGGGGGTCGCACCCACCACCGTCCGCACCTGGGACCGCCGCTACGGCCTCGGCCCCGACGACCACACCGGTGGCCGGCACCGGCGGTGGACGACGACGGACGTGGCGCGGCTGGAGCGGATGTGCGCCCTGACGGCGACCGGGATACCGCCCGCCGAGGCGGCGCGCACGGTGCTCGGCGAAGCGACGCAGGAGACCGACGCGGTTGCGCTGACCGCCCCGGCCGGGCGGAGCGCACCGGCATCAGCGGGCACACCCCCTCAGACGCCCGCACCGGCGCAGGCCCCGGCCCGCCGGCCCTCCGGCGCGCCACCGCCACCGTCCGCTCGCGCCCGCAGCCGCGCGGGCAGCGGGCTGCGTCTCGGTGACGTCCGGCAGGAGTGCAAGGGCATCGCCCGTGCGGCCCTGCGCCTCGACGCCGTCGCGCTCGACGAGCTGCTCGAGGCCGCGATCGTCGAGCACGGGCTGATCGCCGCCTGGACCGAGGTGATCATGCCGACCCTCCAGGCGGTCGGCCGCAAGTGGGAGAGCTCGGGCGAGAAGTACGTCGAGGTCGAGCACTTCCTGTCCTGGCACGTCTCCGGCGCGCTGCGGCGCGGTGCCCCGCCCTCGGCCGCCGACCGCCCCGGCGCGGCCGTCGTGCTCGCCTGCGTGCCCGGGGAGAACCACACGTTGCCCCTGGAGGTGCTGGCCGCCGCGCTGGCCGAACGCGGTCTGCCGGTGCGCATGTTCGGCGGCGCCCTGCCCGTGGAGTCCCTGGTCACGGCCGTACGCAGGACCGGGCCTGCGGCCGTGGGGCTGTGGGCGCAGTCCCGGACCACCGCCAGCCGGCCGCTGGCCCAGCACGTGGCCGCGATGGAGTGGGGGGTGCGGGGCGCCCGCCGCAAGCCGGTGGTCCTGACGATCGGGCCCGGCTGGAGCGGCCGGACCATCACCGGCCTGCCGCGTCCGACGGGGCTGGCCGAGGCCGTCGCGCTGTTGGAGTCGGTCGTGTCGCGTTAGGGGGATGCCGCATCGCGCCCGGGAGCTGCTGCATCCGAACACGGGCACCCGCCGGAAGCGTTGAACGGGCAGAACACGACGGACAGGGAACAGCCGACCGGGTGGCCGGGAGCGGAGTACGGAGATGAGCGGCGCGTGGTGGGCCCGGTGAGCCGGGAACCCGACGGCACGTCGGACATGGTGACCCCGGCGAGCCGAGAACCCGGCGGCACGTCGGACGTGGTGGTGGTCGGGGGCGGTGCCGCCGGCCTCAGCCTCGCGTACCGGCTGGTCGAGACCGGCGTCGCGAGCGTGACCGTGGTCGAACCGCCGGACGGTCCCGCACGCTCCGCGGAGCGGACCTGGTGCTACTGGGACCAGGGCGACGGTCACGACGGAGGTGACGACGATCTCGACGAAGCCGTCACCGCCACCTGGCCCCTGCTGCGGGTGCACGGCCCCGACGGCAGCCCGCTCACCGTCGACCCGGCACCCTCGCGCTACCGCATGGTCCGTTCCACGGCGTTCGAGCGGCTGGTGCACGCCCGGCTGGAGCGTTCGCCCGGCGGGCTGATCCTTCGGGCCACGGCGGACTCGGTGCGCGACGTACCCGGCGGCGCGGAGGTCCGCTGCACCGCACCGGACGGCCGCACACTGACGCTGCGCTCCCGCTACATCTTCGACTCGCGGCCCCTGCGCGCCCTGCCCCCGGCCCGGACGCGGTTGCTGCAGCACTTCCGCGGCTGGTTCGTGCGCACCCGCACCGACCGGTTCGACCCGGCGGTGGCCGACCTCATGGACTTCCGGGTCCCCCAGCCGCGCCACGGGCTCGCCTTCGGATACGTCCTCCCGCTGGCCCCGGACCGGGCGCTGGTCGAGTACACCGAGTTCTCCCGCACCCCGCTGACCACCGCGGCCTACGAGGCGGCACTCGGCCACTACGCCCGCGAGGTGCTGCGCCTGGGCGAGTTCACCGTGGACTCGGCCGAGCAGGGCGTCATCCCCATGACCGACGCCCGCTTCCCGCGGCGGGTCGGAACGGCCGTCTTCCGCATCGGGACGGCGGGCGGCGCGACCCGCCCCGCCACCGGCTACACCTTCGCGGCCGTGCAGCGGCACAGCCGGGCCATCGCCGCCGCCCTGCGGGACGGCCACGGCAGTGTGCCCGCACCGCACGGCCGCCGGGCGCTCGCCATGGACGCCGTGCTGCTGCGGGCCCTGGACACCGGACGGATCGACGGCCCCGCGTTCTTCACCGGCCTGTTCCGCCGTACGCCCCCACAGCGCCTGCTGCGCTTCCTCGACGGGGCCACCTCGATCCGGGAGGAGTGGGGCATCGGACTGCGCACCCCCGTGGGCCCGTCGAGGAAGCGCAGCAGGCGCTGTGGGGGCGTACGGCGGAACAGGCCGGTGAAGAA
>NZ_JAIGQA010000141.1:0-22387 GCF_019733245.1 Streptomyces sp. WAC04114 | reverse complement strand
CCTCCCACCCGGCACCCCCTCCAGACCTGCGACGGCTGCGACCGCGCGTTCCGCGCCCCGGAACCCGGCCGGTGCCGCGACTGCCGCGCCAGTCGAACCGAACTCCTGGAGGGCGCATGAGGAGAGCAACTGGCGCTCACGTTGCCCCGCTCCCCTGCCACCCGGCCGGGATAGCCTGGCCGGGGCACTCCCTGGAGGTGGACACGATGAGCACTCAGGCCGACCACGGACATGAGCTGGCCCCCCGCCCCCAGCACACTCCTGACGCCTTGCGCGCCGCCCTCGCCGCCGTCGATCCGGCTCGCCTGGAAGAGATGCAGGCCACAAAGGACGACGCCTTCGCCAAGGCGGTGGAGTGGCAGTCCCTCAGCCCGGTGCAGAGCTGGGTGTTGGCTTGGGCCCGCGACATCGAGATCGCCCGGCGTCCCGACCTGTCCGCCCGCTACGCCCGCGCGAAGAGCAACCTGGAGCACGAGGACCCTGCCATCGCCCAAGAGGCCCTGCGTGAACTGAGCGCCGTCCTGGACGAAGCCATGAACGCGGTCCGCGAGTGAGCTGGAAATGGGAGTACGCCTTCGGCGCGGAGGAAGTGGCCCGAACCGCTCCCATCGGCTTCCTCGCCGAGGTGGAACGCAAGGCGGATGAGCTGGTCAGGGCCGCCGAAGCCCTGCACATTCACGGACAGGCGCATGACGGCGTCGACCCTAAGGGCGGCGACGTCATCGTCCCCGGCGGCATGTTCACGTATCAGGTCGTCGTCCGCAGCGAGCGGATCTACGTCGTCCAGATCACGTACCTGGGCTTCTGACTCGCCACACGAAACGCAGCTCGCCGGCGCCCGTTGCGCGACAACGCAAAAGGGCCCGCACGACCGAAGTCGTACGGGCCCCTTCGAGCCACTCAGGTCAGTAGACCTTCAAGCCAGTCCGAGGACTTACTTGTTGATCTTGGTGACCTGGCCGGCACCCACGGTCCGGCCACCCTCACGGATGGCGAACTTCAGGCCCTCCTCCATGGCGACGGGCTGGATGAGCTCCACCTTCATCTCGGTGTTGTCACCCGGCATGACCATCTCGGTGCCCTCGGGGAGGGTCACCACGCCGGTCACGTCCGTCGTACGGAAGTAGAACTGCGGGCGGTAGTTGTTGAAGAACGGCGTGTGGCGGCCACCCTCGTCCTTGGACAGGATGTAGGCCTGCGCCTCGAACTCGGTGTGCGGGGTGACCGAGCCCGGCTTGATGATGACCTGGCCGCGCTCGACGTCCTCGCGCTTGATGCCACGGAGGAGCAGACCGACGTTCTCACCGGCCTGGCCCTCGTCGAGCAGCTTGCGGAACATCTCGATGCCGGTGACCGTGGTGGTGGTCTTCTCCGGCTTGATGCCCACGATGTCGACGGTCTCGTTGACCTTGAGGACACCACGCTCGATACGACCGGTGACGACGGTGCCACGACCGGTGATCGTGAAGACGTCCTCGATCGGCATCAGGAACGGCTTGTCGACGTCACGCTCGGGCTGCGGGATGTTCTCGTCGACGGCCTTCATCAGCTCGAGGACGGAGTTGCCCCACTCCTTGTCGCCCTCGAGGGCCTTGAGCGCCGAGACCTTGACGACCGGCAGGTCGTCGCCCGGGAACTCGTACTCGGAGAGGAGCTCACGGACCTCGAGCTCGACGAGCTCCAGGATCTCCTCGTCGTCCACCATGTCGGCCTTGTTCAGGGCGACGACGATGTACGGAACGCCGACCTGGCGGGCCAGGAGCACGTGCTCCTTGGTCTGCGGCATCGGGCCGTCGGTGGCGGCGACCACGAGGATGGCGCCGTCCATCTGCGCCGCACCCGTGATCATGTTCTTGATGTAGTCCGCGTGACCGGGGCAGTCGACGTGGGCGTAGTGACGCGTCTCGGTCTGGTACTCGACGTGCGCGATGGAGATGGTGATACCGCGCTGGCGCTCCTCAGGAGCCTTGTCGATCTGGTCGAAGGCCGAGGCCTCGTTCAGGTCCGGGTACGCGTCGTGCAGCACCTTGGTAATGGCGGCCGTGAGGGTCGTCTTACCGTGGTCGATGTGACCGATGGTGCCGATGTTGACGTGCGGCTTAGTCCGCTCGAACTTCGCCTTCGCCACTGGGGTCCTCCTGAGAGTGGTTCTGGTACGCCTTACTCATCGGCGCCAGGTGATCTTTGCTGGAAAGCCCGGGCCTCGGGGCATTCGCGCCGCGATTGCGACGGAATGCCCCTCGAGCACCGGAGTCAAGCCTACGGCGTGTAGACGCGGTGCGTTACTCGCCCTTGGCCTTCGCGATGATCTCCTCGGCGACGTTCCGGGGAACCTCGGCGTAGGAGTCGAACTGCATCGAGTAGCTTGCGCGACCCGACGTCTTGCTGCGGAGGTCTCCGACGTAGCCGAACATCTCCGAGAGGGGCACGAGGCCCTTCACGACACGGGCACCGGCCCGCTCCTCCATGGCCTGGATCTGACCACGGCGGGAGTTGATGTCGCCGATGACCTCACCCATGTAGTCCTCGGGCGTGGTGACCTCGACGGCCATCATCGGCTCGAGCAGCACGGGGCTGGCCTTGCGCGCGGCCTCCTTGAAGGCCTGCGAACCGGCGATCTTGAACGCCAGCTCGGAGGAGTCGACCTCGTGGTAGCCACCGTCGATCAGGGTGACGCGCACGCCGGTCATCTCGTAGCCGGCGAGGATGCCGAACTGCATGGCCTCCTGCGCACCGGCGTCCACCGAAGGGATGTACTCCTTCGGGATACGACCACCGGTCACCTTGTTCACGAACTCGTACGAGGCGTCGCCGCCCTCGATCGGCTCGATCGCGATCTGCACCTTGGCGAACTGACCGGTACCACCGGTCTGCTTCTTGTGGGTGTAGTCCACGCGCTCGACGGCCTTGCGGATCGTCTCACGGTAGGCGACCTGCGGCTTGCCGACGTTGGCCTCGACCTTGAACTCACGGCGCATACGGTCGACCAGCACCTCGAGGTGCAGCTCGCCCATACCGCCGATGATGGTCTGGCCCGTCTCCTCGTCCGAGTGGACCTGGAACGACGGGTCCTCCTCGGCGAGGCGCTGGATCGCGACGCCCAGCTTCTCCTGGTCGCCCTTCGACTTGGGCTCGATGGCGACCTGGATGACCGGCGCCGGGAAGTCCATGGACTCCAGGATGACCGGGTTCTTGTCGTCGGACAGCGTCTCACCCGTGGTGGTCTGCTTGAGACCCATCACGGCGACGATGTCGCCGGCGCCCACCGACTCGATCTCCTCACGCTTGTTCGCGTGCATGCGGTAGATCTTGCCGATGCGCTCCTTCTTGCCCTTCACCGAGTTCAGCACGGCGGTGCCGGACAGGAGGCGGCCGGAGTACACGCGGACGAAGGTGAGCTTGCCGAGGTGCGGGTCGCTCATGATCTTGAACGCCAGCGCGGCGAGGGGCTCGTCCTCCGACGGCTTGCGCGCGACGACCTTCTCCGGGTCCTTGACGTCGTGGCCCTCGATGGCCTCGACGTCGAGCGGAGTCGGCAGGTAGCGCACGACCGCGTCGAGCAGGGGCTGAACGCCCTTGTTCTTGAACGCGGTGCCGCAGAACACGGGGGTGACGGTGGTGCCGCCGCCCTTGCCGGACGCGATGGTGATACGACGGATCGCGGCGTAGAGCTGCTCCACGGTGGGCTCGGTGCCCTCCAGGTACAGCTCCATCAGCTCTTCGTCGTTCTCGGCGACGGCCTCGAGCAGCTTGCCGCGGTACTCCTCGGCAGCCTCGGCGTGGGTGTCCGGGATGTCGACGGTGTCGTACATCTCGCCCTTGGTCGCCTCGGCCGACCAGACCAGGGCCTTCATCGTCACGAGGTCGATGACGCCCTTGAAGTCCGCCTCGGCACCGATCGGCAGCTGCATGACCAGCGGCTGGGCGCCCAGGCGGTCCGAGATCATGTCCACGCAGCGGTGGAACTCGGCGCCGGTACGGTCCAGCTTGTTCACGAAGCAGATGCGGGGCACGCCGTAACGGTCGGCCTGACGCCACACCGTCTCGGACTGCGGCTCGACACCGGCGACACCGTCGAACACCGTCACGGCACCGTCGAGCACACGCAGGGAGCGCTCCACCTCGACGGTGAAGTCGACGTGACCCGGGGTGTCGATGATGTTGATGGTGTAGTCGTTGTCCTCGAGCGGCCAGTGACAGGTGGTCGCAGCAGACGTGATCGTGATGCCACGCTCCTGCTCCTGCTCCATCCAGTCCATGGTGGCAGCGCCGTCGTGGACCTCACCGATCTTGTAAGACACACCGGTGTAGAACAGGATCCGCTCGGTGGTGGTCGTCTTGCCCGCGTCGATGTGGGCCATGATCCCGATGTTGCGGACCTTGGCCAGGTCAAGTGAAGTGGTAGCCATAAGGCTTCAGTCTTCTCTCGGTCTCGATGTGGGTAGCGACTACCAGCGGTAGTGCGCGAAGGCCTTGTTGGACTCGGCCATCTTGTGGGTGTCCTCGCGCTTCTTCACAGCGGCACCGAGGCCGTTGGACGCGTCGAGAAGCTCGTTGAGCAGGCGCTCGGTCATCGTCTTCTCGCGACGGGCGCGGGAGTAGCCGACCAGCCAGCGCAGCGCGAGCGTGTTGGCGCGACCGGGCTTGACCTCGATCGGAACCTGGTACGTCGCACCACCGACACGGCGGGACTTGACCTCGAGGGTCGGCTTGATGTTCTCCAGCGCGCGCTTCAGCGTGATGATCGGGTCGTTGCCCGTCTTCTCACGCAGACCCTCCATGGCGCCGTAGACGATGCGCTCGGCGGTGGAGCGCTTGCCGTTCAGCAGCACCTTGTTGATGAGCGACGTGACCAGAGGAGAACCGTAGACCGGGTCGATGATGACCGGGCGCTTCGGGGCGGGGCCCTTACGAGGCATTCTTACTTCTCCTTCTTGGCGCCGTAGCGGGAACGGGCCTGCTTGCGGTTCTTGACACCCTGGGTGTCGAGGGAGCCACGGATGATCTTGTAGCGAACACCCGGCAGGTCCTTCACACGGCCGCCGCGCACGAGCACGATGGAGTGCTCCTGCAGGTTGTGTCCCTCACCCGGAATGTAAGCGGTGACCTCGATCCCGCTGGTCAGACGCACACGCGCGACCTTACGCAGGGCCGAGTTCGGCTTCTTCGGGGTGGTCGTGAACACACGCGTGCAGACGCCCCGGCGCTGAGGGGAACCCTCGAGTGCGGGCGTCTTGTTCTTCTCGACCTTGTCCTGCCGGCCCTTCCGGACCAGCTGCTGGATCGTAGGCACTACTTCTCCGGTTTCTGTGTGCCGAATGGTGAAGCTAACCTGGAACGTCGCCGACCCACGCGGTCGGGTGTGTCGAACCCGCGGACTCCCGCCGCGAGGCAGAAACTGCGCAGATTACGGTGGCCGGTGTCAGCTCGCCGTGCGGTTCATGGCACACACGCGAGCCAGGGCACACCCCAGGCACAAGGTCTGAGCGTACCTACCGCATTCGCTGCGGTCAAAACAAATGGGCACCGCCCGCATCGCCATGCGGGACATGTCAAGCCCCCGAGCCGTTGTCGATCTTCGATTCGGCGGCCCGTGTCCGAAATGCACACCTTCACGATGCTACGACGGACACCACCGTGAGCAACACCAGAACGAGTGCCCAGCCCGCCGTGGACAACCACCCGAGCACCAGACCGGTCAGCGCGAGCCCGTCCCCCAGCTCTCCCCGGCTGCGGATCTCGGCCCGGGCCACATGCCCCAGCACCACCGCCGGGATCCCGGTGAGCCCCATCGTCGGCACGCACAGCAGCCCGCACACCCCGGCCGCGACGGCCTTCCCGTTGGTCCGCGCCCGCGGCACCGGCATGAAGGTCGTCGGCACGGGCACGACCGAGGCCGGCTGCGGCATCGGCCCCTGCGGCAGATCGGCGACGAGCAGCGCCAGCTCCCCCACGGTCCGCGCCGCGTACGCCCGCCCGACCCGCTTCTCGAACTCGCCCTGATCCATCCGCCCCTCGCCGTACCCGGCTCTGAGCACGTCCACGGCCCGCTCCCGATCGGCATGCGACGCGAGCATCGAGGGAGCACCAGGACCCTGCCAGGGCTGCCAGGACGGATAGTGCGGCTGCGACACGGAGCACCTCCCGGGTGCCGGAGTCCTTCCATGATGCGCCGAAGCGGGGGTTTCCGGCACCGGTGCGTCGACGGCAGGGCGTCGTATGTCGGCCGGACGGCCGACATACGCCCCCTGGCGCGGGTACACGGCCCCGCATCTCCGCCATACGCCTGGACGCGCTGAAGGCCCGCCGGAGCGGCGTCCTGGCCGGTCCCATGCGGCACACCGGCCCACGCAACGCCGAAGGGCGGCCACCCCGCAGGATGACCGCCCTTCGACTCAAGCGACTCGCTTACTGGTTGTACGGACCGTAGTCGTAGTCCTCCAGCGGAACGGCCTGGCCGGAGCCCGTGCCGAACGGCGAGTAGTCGATGTCGTCGTAGCCGACGGCCGAGTACATCGCGGCCTTGGCCTCCTCGGTCGGCTCGACCCGGATGTTGCGGTAGCGGGACAGACCCGTACCGGCCGGGATGAGCTTACCGATGATGACGTTCTCCTTGAGGCCGATGAGGCTGTCGGACTTGGCGTTGATCGCCGCGTCCGTCAGGACTCGGGTCGTCTCCTGGAAGGAGGCGGCCGACAGCCAGGATTCCGTCGCCAGCGAGGCCTTGGTGATACCCATCAGCTGCGGACGACCGGAGGCCGGGTG
Organism: Streptomyces sp. WAC04114; assembly: GCF_019733245.1. NCBI lineage: Bacteria > Bacillati > Actinomycetota > Actinomycetes > Kitasatosporales > Streptomycetaceae > Streptomyces > Streptomyces sp. WAC04114. The sequence continues at coordinate 15,622 of NZ_JAIGQA010000141.1, read as the reverse complement.
ACCGCCCTCCTGGACCACACGACGGTTCTCGGTCTCGAACTTCGAGCGCTCGACCAGCTCGCCGGGCAGCAGCTCGGCGTCGCCGGACTCGATGATCGTCACGCGGCGCAGCATCTGCCGGATGATGATCTCGATGTGCTTGTCGTGGATCGACACACCCTGCGAGTTGTAGACCTTCTGGACCTCGCCGACCAGGTGGACCTGGACGGCACGCTGACCCAGGATGCGCAGCACGTCGTGCGGGTTCGTGGCACCCACGGTGAGCTTCTGGCCCACCTCGACGTGCTCGCCCTCGCTGACCAGAAGACGGGCACGCTTCGAGATCGGGTAGGCCGTCTCGTCGCTGCCGTCGTCCGGGGTGACGACGATCTTCTTGGTCTTCTCGGTCTCCTCGATCCGCACACGGCCGGAAGCCTCGGAGATCGGGGCGACACCCTTCGGGGTACGGGCCTCGAAGAGCTCGACGACACGCGGCAGACCCTGGGTGATGTCGTCACCGGCCACACCACCGGTGTGGAAGGTACGCATCGTCAGCTGGGTACCGGGCTCACCGATGGACTGCGCGGCGATGATGCCGACCGCCTCACCGATGTCGACCAGCTTGCCGGTGGCCAGCGAACGGCCGTAGCACATCGCGCAGGTACCGACGGCGGACTCGCAGGTCAGAACCGAGCGGGTCTTGACCTCCTCGACGCCACGCTGCACGAGCTCCTCGATGAGGACGTCGCCCAGGTCGGTGCCGGCCGGGGCCAGCACCTGTCCCTCGACCACGATGTCCTCGGCGAGGCAGCGCGCGTACACGGAGGTCTCGACGTCCTCCGTCTTGATCAGCGCGCCCTCGGCGTTCCGGTCGGCGATCTTCAGACGCAGACCGCGCTCGGTGCCGCAGTCCTCCTCGCGAATGATGACGTCCTGGGAGACGTCGACCAGACGACGCGTGAGGTAACCCGAGTCGGCGGTACGCAGAGCGGTGTCCGCCAGACCCTTACGGGCACCGTGCGTGGAGATGAAGTACTCCAGCACGGACAGGCCCTCACGGAAGGAGGCCTTGATGGGACGCGGGATCGTCTCGTTCTTCGCGTTCGACACCAGACCACGCATACCGGCGATCTGACGCATCTGCATCATGTTGCCTCGTGCACCCGAGTTCACCATCATGAAGATCGGGTTGGTCTTCGGGAAGTTGTCGTTCATCGCCTCGGCGACCTCGTTGGTCGCCTTGGTCCAGATCGCGATGAGCTCCTGCGTGCGCTCGTCCTTGGTGATCAGACCGCGCTCGTACTGCTTCTGGACCTTCTCGTCCTGCGCCTCGTAGCCCTTGACGATCTCCTTCTTCGCCTCGGGAACGACGACGTCGGAGATGGCCACGGTCACGCCGGAGCGGGTCGCCCAGAAGAAGCCGGCCGCCTTCAGGTTGTCGAGCGTCGCCGCCACGATGACCTTGGGGTAGCGCTCGGCGAGGTCGTTGACGATCTCGGAGAGCTGCTTCTTGCCGACCTCGTAGTCGACGAACGGGTAGTCCTCGGGCAGCAGCTCGTTGAAGAGCGCACGGCCCAGGGTGGTGTTCAGCCGGAAGGGGTCACCCTGCTGCCACTCGCCCGCGGCGGAGCCGCCATCGGATGCAGCGCCCTCCTCACGCGCCGGCGGGGTCCAGCCACGCGGCGGGATGGTGCCGACCGGGAAGCGGACGTCGATCTTCGACTGGAGCGACAGCTCGCCCGCGTCGAAGGCCATGATCGCCTCGGCGACCGAGGCGAAGGAACGGCCCTCACCCTTGAGGTCGCGCATCTCGCCGTCGGTGGTGAGGAAGAACAGACCGAGGACCATGTCCTGGGTCGGCATCGTCACCGGGCGGCCGTCGGCCGGCTTGAGGATGTTGTTCGAGGACAGCATCAGGATGCGGGCCTCGGCCTGCGCCTCCGCGGACAGCGGCAGGTGCACGGCCATCTGGTCACCGTCGAAGTCCGCGTTGAACGCGGTGCAGACGAGCGGGTGGATCTGGATGGCCTTGCCCTCGACCAGCTGCGGCTCGAAGGCCTGGATGCCGAGGCGGTGCAGCGTGGGCGCACGGTTCAGCAGAACCGGGTGCTCCGCGATGACCTCTTCCAGCACGTCGTACACGACCGTGCGGCCGCGCTCGACCATGCGCTTGGCGCTCTTGATGTTCTGCGCGTGGTTCAGGTCCACCAGGCGCTTCATCACGAACGGCTTGAAGAGCTCCAGCGCCATCGCCTTCGGCAGACCGCACTGGTGCAGCTTGAGCTGCGGACCGACGACGATCACGGAACGCGCGGAGTAGTCCACACGCTTACCGAGCAGGTTCTGACGGAAGCGACCCTGCTTGCCCTTCAGCATGTCGCTGAGGGACTTCAGCGGGCGGTTACCGGGACCGGTGACCGGGCGACCACGACGGCCGTTGTCGAACAGCGCGTCGACGGCCTCCTGGAGCATGCGCTTCTCGTTGTTCACGATGATCTCGGGCGCACCGAGGTCGAGAAGGCGCTTCAGGCGGTTGTTCCGGTTGATCACACGGCGGTACAGGTCGTTCAGGTCGGAGGTCGCGAAGCGGCCACCGTCCAGCTGCACCATCGGGCGGAGGTCCGGCGGGATGACCGGCACGCAGTCGAGCACCATGCCCTTGGGGCTGTTGCTGGTCTGCAGGAACGCGGAGACGACCTTCAGGCGCTTGAGCGCACGGGTCTTCTTCTGGCCCTTGCCGGTACGGATGATCTCGCGGAGGCGCTCGGCCTCCTCGTCGAGGTCGAAGGACTCCAGGCGCTTCTGCAGCGCCGCGGCACCCATCGAGCCGTCGAAGTACGTGCCGAAGCGGTCACGCAGCTCGCGGTAGAGCAGCTCGTCGCCCTCGAGGTCCTGGACCTTGAGGTTCTTGAAGCGGTTCCACACCTCGTCGAGGCGGTCGATCTCGCGCTGCGCACGGTCGCGCAGCTGCTTCATCTCGCGCTCGGCACCCTCGCGCACCTTGCGGCGCACGTCGGCCTTGGCGCCCTCGGCCTCCAGCTCGGCCAGGTCGGTCTCGAGCTTCTTGGCGCGGGCCTCGAGGTCGGCGTCGCGGCGCTGCTCGATCTGCTGACGCTCGACGGAGACGTGGGCCTCCAGCGAGGGCAGGTCGCGCGTACGGCGCTCCTCGTCGACGTACGTGATCATGTACGCCGCGAAGTAGATGACCTTCTCGAGGTCCTTGGGGGCCAGGTCGAGCAGGTAGCCCAGACGCGACGGCACGCCCTTGAAGTACCAGATGTGCGTGACCGGCGCGGCCAGCTCGATGTGGCCCATCCGCTCACGGCGCACCTTGGCGCGGGTGACCTCGACGCCACACCGCTCACAGATGATGCCCTTGAAGCGGACACGCTTGTACTTGCCGCAGTAGCACTCCCAGTCCCGGGTCGGACCGAAGATCTTCTCGCAGAAGAGTCCGTCCTTTTCGGGCTTGAGCGTGCGGTAGTTGATCGTCTCGGGCTTCTTGACCTCGCCGTGGCTCCACTGACGGATGTCGTCAGCGGTGGCCAGACCGATCCGGAGCTCGTCGAAGAAGTTGACGTCGAGCACTATGCGTCAATCCCTCTCAGGGTTGTAAGTCATGGGGTCTGATACGGGGGTCCTGGGGCCGGAGGCCTTCATGACGAAGGCCTCCGGACTCCCGTCAGACCTCTTCGACGCTGCTCGGCTCGCGCCGGGACAGGTCGATGCCAAGCTCCTCCGCAGCGCGGAAGACGTCCTCGTCGGTGTCGCGCATCTCGATGGACATGCCGTCCGAGGACAGCACCTCCACGTTGAGGCACAGGGACTGCATCTCCTTGATGAGCACCTTGAAGGACTCGGGGATGCCGGGCTCGGGGATGTTCTCGCCCTTGACGATGGCCTCGTAGACCTTCACGCGGCCGGTCACGTCGTCGGACTTGATGGTCAGCAGCTCCTGGAGGGCGTACGCGGCGCCGTAAGCCTCCAGCGCCCACACCTCCATCTCACCGAAGCGCTGGCCACCGAACTGGGCCTTACCACCCAGCGGCTGCTGGGTGATCATCGAGTACGGACCGGTCGACCGGGCGTGCAGCTTGTCGTCGACCAGGTGGTGCAGCTTGAGGATGTACATGTAGCCGACCGAGATCGGCTCCGGGAACGGCTCGCCGGAGCGGCCGTCGAACAGCGGCGCCTTACCGGTCGGGAGCACCATGCGCTCGCCGTCGCGGTTCGGGATGGTGTGGTTCAGCAGACCGGCCAGCTCGTCCTCACGCGCACCGTCGAAGACGGGGGTGGCGACGTTGGTGCCCGGCGCGACCTGGTCGGCCTCGATGGCCTGCAGGCGCTGCGCCCAGTCGTCCGCGAGGCCGGAGACGTCCCAGCCGCGGCTGGCGAGCCAGCCGAGGTGGATCTCCAGGACCTGACCCGGGTTCATTCGGGACGGCACACCGAGCGGGTTGAGGATGATGTCGACCGGGGTGCCGTCCTCCAGGAACGGCATGTCCTCGATCGGCAGGATCTTCGAGATGACGCCCTTGTTGCCGTGGCGGCCGGCGAGCTTGTCACCGTCGGTGATCTTGCGCTTCTGCGCGACGTAGACGCGCACCAGCTGGTTCACACCGGGGGGAAGCTCGTCGCCCTCCTCGCGGTCGAAGACGCGGACGCCGATGACCTTGCCGATCTCGCCGTGCGGGACCTTCAGCGAGGTGTCACGGACCTCACGGGCCTTCTCACCGAAGATGGCGCGCAGCAGGCGCTCCTCCGGGGTCAGCTCGGTCTCACCCTTGGGCGTGACCTTGCCGACGAGGATGTCACCGGCGACGACCTCGGCACCGATGCGGATGATGCCGCGCTCGTCGAGGTCGGCGAGGACCTCCTCGGAGACGTTCGGGATGTCCCGGGTGATCTCCTCGGGGCCGAGCTTGGTGTCACGGGCGTCGACCTCGTGCTCCTCGATGTGGATCGAGGAGAGGACGTCGTCCTGCACGAGGCGCTGCGACAGGATGATCGCGTCCTCGTAGTTGTGACCCTCCCACGGCATGAACGCCACGAGCAGGTTCTTGCCCAGCGCCATCTCGCCGTTCTGGGTGGCCGGACCGTCGGCCAGGACCTGGCCCTCGATGATCCGGTCGCCCTCGTTGACGATGACCTTCTGGTTGACCGAGGTGCCCTGGTTGGAGCGGGCGAACTTGGCCAGCCGGTACGTGATGTACGTGCCGTCGTCGTTGGCGGTGGTGATGTAGTCCGCGGAGACCTCCTGGACCACACCGGGCTTCTCGGCCTTGACCACGTCGCCGGCGTCGACCGCGGAGCGGTACTCCATGCCGGTGCCGACGAGCGGGGACTCGGACTTAATCAGCGGCACGGCCTGACGCATCATGTTCGCGCCCATGAGGGCACGGTTGGCGTCGTCGTGCTCGAGGAAGGGGATCATGGCGGTCGCGACCGACACCATCTGGCGCGGCGAGACGTCCATGTAGTCCACGTCCTCGCCGGTGACGTAGTCGACCTCGCCGCCCTTACGGCGGACCAGCACCCGGGCCTCGGCGAAGCGGAGGTCGTCCGTCAGCTGCGCGTTGGCCTGCGCGATGACGAAGCGGTCCTCCTCGTCGGCGGTCAGGTAGTCGACCTCGTCGGTGACCTGGCCCTCGAACACCTTGCGGTACGGGGTCTCCACGAAACCGAACGCGTTGACCCGGCCGTAGGAGGCGAGCGAGCCGATCAGACCGATGTTCGGGCCTTCGGGCGTCTCGATCGGGCACATGCGGCCGTAGTGCGAGGGGTGCACGTCACGGACCTCGAAGCCGGCCCGCTCACGGGAGAGACCACCCGGGCCAAGAGCCGACAGACGGCGCTTGTGGGTGAGACCCGACAGCGGGTTGTTCTGGTCCATGAACTGCGACAGCTGGCTGGTGCCGAAGAACTCCTTGATGGAGGCGACGACCGGCCGGATGTTGATCAGGGTCTGCGGCGTGATCGCCTCGACGTCCTGGGTCGTCATCCGCTCGCGGACGACACGCTCCATACGCGCCAGACCCGTACGGACCTGGTTCTGGATGAGCTCGCCGACGCTGCGCAGACGGCGGTTGCCGAAGTGGTCGATGTCGTCGGTCTCGACGACGATGTTCGTACCGCTGTCGCCGACCGTCTCGGTCTCGCCCGCGTGCAGCTTCACCAGGTACTTGATCGTCGAGATGATGTCCTCGACGGTCAGGATGCCCGCGTCCAGCGGAGCGTCCGCACCCAGCTTCTTGTTGACCTTGTAGCGGCCGACCTTGGCCAGGTCGTAGCGCTTGGGGTTGAAGTAGAGGTTCTCGAGCAGCGTCTGCGCGGCCTCACGCGTGGGGGGCTCGCCCGGACGCAGCTTGCGGTAGATGTCGAGCAGCGCGTCGTCCTGGCCCTGGGTGTGGTCCTTCTCCAGGGTGGCGCGCATCGACTCGTACTCGCCGAACTCCTCGAGGATCTGCTCGGTGGTCCAGCCGAGCGCCTTGAGCAGGACGGTGACGGACTGCTTGCGCTTGCGGTCGATGCGCACACCGACCATGTCGCGCTTGTCGATCTCCATCTCCAGCCAGGCACCCCGGGACGGGATGATCTTGGCGGAGAAGATGTCCTTGTCGGACGTCTTGTCGATGGAGGAGTCGAAGTAGACACCGGGCGAACGGACGAGCTGCGACACCACGACACGCTCGGTGCCGTTGATGACGAAGGTGCCCTTGTTCGTCATGAGCGGGAAGTCGCCCATGAAGACCGTCTGGGACTTGATCTCGCCGGTCTCGTTGTTCGTGAACTCAGCGGTGACGAAGAGCGGGGCCGCGTACGTGAAGTCGCGGTCCTTGCACTCGTCGATGGAGTTCTTCGGCGGCTCGAAGCGGTGGTCGCGGAAGGTCAGCGACATCGACCCGCTGAAGTCCTCGATCGGGGAGATCTCCTCGAAGATCTCCTCGAGCCCGGACTTGGTGGGGACGTCCTGACCGTTCTCGAGAGCCTCCTCGACCCGACTCTGCCAGGCGGTGTTGCCGAGCAGCCAGTCGAAGCTCTCGGTCTGCAGCGCGAGCAGGTTCGGAACCTCGAGAGGCTCCTTGATCTTTGCAAAAGAGATGCGCAGCGGGGCAGTGCTGGCGGCGTTGTTCGTATTCGCGGTCGAGGCGTTGCGCGAGGCGGCCAAGAGGGGGTCCTTCCGAGGGCTCGGACTCACTACGCGCGTACCGGCCCCTCTCCCGTACATGGAGACAAGCTGTGCCGACAGGGCCGAAAGGCCAGGTCAAACATGTCTTGTCATCGATGCTCGGGCGAGGGCAGACCCCTGGTGACGGGCAGGGGACAGCTAACAGGCAGCGCAAAGGGTCAGTGTAGCCACTTGGCACACTGATGTCCAGTGCGGGTCCTGGAACCCGTGTTCACCCTCGTTGTTCCACTCCTGCGACAAGGCGCTGCCCTCAACGCACGTTAGTACTGCCCTCTTCGTCGCCGATCCATGCCTCGGATTCGGATCCTGTGACGACGCGTCCTGAGAATTGCGCGCTGCGTGCGGTTCGTCAAGGCCCCTCTGCCCGATCCGGGGCCGCCCGGAGACACGACGAAGATCACCATACCCCCCGTCACCGGGGCTTCAAGGCAACCGCGGCCCGCCCCCGAGAACGCCGAAGAGCGACCACCCGGATGGATGATCGCTCTTCCGCGCTTACGCGTTACACGTCCAGCGGGACGTGTTGTGGATCCTGACGGATCCGAGGGTGTTACTTGACCTCGACGGAGGCGCCGGCGCCCTTGAGGGACTCGGCGGCCTTCTCGGCGGCGTCCTTGGCGACCTTCTCGAGAACGGGCTTCGGGGCGCCGTCCACGAGGTCCTTGGCCTCCTTCAGACCCAGGGAGGTCAGCTCACGCACGACCTTGATGACCTGGATCTTCTTGTCGCCGGCACCCGTGAGGATGACGTCGAACTCGTCCTGCTCCTCGGCGGCCTCGGCCGGGGCGGCCGGGCCGGCCGGGCCGGCGACGGCGACGGCCGCGGCGGCGGTGACGTCGAACTTCTCCTCGAACGCCTTCACGAACTCGGAGAGCTCGATGAGGGTCATCTCCTCGAACTGCGCGAGCAGGTCTTCCTGGCTGAGCTTCGCCATGATGGCGGTCCTTCCACTAATTCGGCAGGTGCCGGATGTACATGTGAGGCGGGCGTACGTTCGGCCCGCGACGGTCGCCGCGTTCAGGCAGCGGCGGCCGGGATGCGAGCCGAGTTACTCGGCACCGCCCTGCTCGTCCTGCTTGGCACGGAGCGCGTCCACGGTGCGGACGAGCTTCGAGGGAAGCGCCTGGAAGAGCTGAGCAGCCTGGGACTGCTTGCCCTTGAAGGCACCCGCCAGCTTGGAGAGCAGAACCTCGCGGGACTCGAGGTCCGCAAGCTTCTTGATCTCATCGGCGGACAACGCCTTGCCGTCAAGGACGCCGCCCTTGATGACGAGGTTGGGGTTGTCCTTGGCGAAGTCACGGAGACCCTTCGCCGCCTCGACCGGGTCACCGGTCACGAAGGCGACGGCCGACGAACCCGCAAAGAGGTCGTCCAGCGTCGTGATCCCGGCCTCGTTGGCCGCAATCTTGGTCAGCGTGTTCTTCGCCACACGGTACTGAGCGTTCTCACCGAGTGAACGACGCAGCTGCTGGAGCTGCGCGACGGTGAGACCGGTGTACGCGGTAACGACGGCAGCGTTGGAGTTGCGGAACTTCTCCCGCATCTCCTCGACGGCATCGACCTTGTCAGGCCTCGCCATGAGCCTCGGCCTCCTTCCGGGTGTGTCGGACCGCGCGGACCCGAAGGAGGACTGGGGAAAACGAAACGCCCCGGCGCAAGCGCACGGGGCGTAGCTCGACCGGTTTCACACACGCACGAGGCGGTGGGCTCCGGGAGCTTCTCCAGTGTCACCTGCGCGGGTCGTCCGCCGTTCAGCGGATCCTTCGGCCACCGCGCCCTCTGATGAGCACGCGGTAACGACCAGCGGTCTTTGGCTTCTGTAGGAGAGTACGGGAACGGATCGCCGTCAAGCAAATCCGCCCGTACGGCTGATCAGCGCGGGGCGGTTCAGCCCTGCCCCAGCTCCTTGAACATCTCGCCGAGGTCCGCGACCTCCTTGGTCAGCGGGGCCGTGACGGTGACCGGCTCGGGCAGGAGGAGCATCAATGAACGGGGCCTCAGGGCTTGCCGGTCTGTTTGCGCATCAGGTCGTCGAAGTCCCCGGTGTCGGACCGCGGCGGGCGCTCGGCCCGGACGGTCGCGCCGTAGTCGGCGTAGTGCGCCGTCTGTGTCATCAGGCCCGTGGCCGTCCGTGCCTTCTCGACCTTCTTGACCAGCAGGTTCCGCTCATCGATCCAGATGTCGACGGTCTCGGTGGTCACACCGGCCTCGGTGAGCTGCTTGCGCAGGCCGGCGTCGGCGATGTCGGCCGCCGCGACGGTGCCGGACCAGTGCGTGGCAGACCGGCCGCGCACGGTTTCCCGGCCGACCTTCCTGACGTCGCCCGAGGACAGCAGGAGCTTCACGGACTGGTTGGGCGTGGTGCTGCGCATCCGGTCGCCGAGGTGGCCGCCCGAGCCGCCGGCGAGGGCCTCGAGGTCCTCGTAGGCGTACCGGATCCACCGCTTGCCGCCCGCCTTCTCCGCGAACTTCTCGCCCATGCGCGCGTAGTACGCGTCGGGCAGGTAGCGGGCCTCCATCGAGGTGGTGCCGAGGCGGCGCATGGTGTCGGCCACGGTGCCGCCGGTGTACGTGATGGTGAGGGTGCCGGTGATGCCGTCGTTCCAGCCGAGGGTGCCGTCGGCGCTCATGGACATCAGCGAGCCCATGGTGGTCGTGGACTCGACCCGGGCGGACGCGGCGTGTTCGGTGGCGCGTTCGGCGGAGCGCAGGACCGCGAGGGTGCGCCCGCGCGGGGCCCGGTCGTCCTGGCCGGCGCCGTCGGAGGAGTCCTGGGACGTGCAGGCGGCCACCCCCGTCAGCGCGGTCGCCACCGCGAGCACCAGGCCCACGCGGCGCACGGTCGAGCCCTGCATACGTCCCCCCGTTCGCATCCGGTTCCCGCACGTTAACCCAGGCCACCGGCGTACGTACCGGAAAAGGGAACGGGCCCCGCACCTGTAAGAGGTGCGGGGCCCGTGACCGGTTGGGTGAGCCGTCAGGCTCAGACCGCAGCCGGGTCCTCCTCGACGAGGAGGTTGCGGGTGCGGTTGGAGTCGACCGGAATGCCGGGGCCCATCGTGGTGCTGATGGCGGCCTTCTTGATGTAGCGACCCTTGGCGGCGGACGGCTTCAGACGGAGGATCTCCTCCAGGGCCGCGCCGTAGTTCTCCACCAGCTTGGTGTCGTCGAACGACGTCTTGCCGATGATGAAGTGCAGGTTCGCGTGCTTGTCGACGCGGAACTCGATCTTGCCGCCCTTGATCTCGGTGACGGCCTTGGTGACGTCGGGGGTGACGGTACCGGTCTTCGGGTTCGGCATCAGACCACGCGGACCGAGCACCCGGCCGAGGCGGCCGACCTTGCCCATGAGGTCCGGGGTGGCGACGACGGCGTCGAAGTCCAGACGGCCCTTCGACACCTCGTCGATCAGCTCGTCGGCGCCGACGATGTCGGCGCCCGCGGCACGCGCGGCCTCGGCACGGTCACCGGTCGCGAAGACCAGGACCCGGGCGGTCTTACCGGTGCCGTGCGGAAGGTTCACGGTGCCACGGACCATCTGGTCGGCCTTGCGCGGGTCGACACCCAGGCGGAAGGCGACCTCGACGGTGCCGTCGAACTTGGTCGTGGAGGTCTCCTTGGCGAGACGGACGGCCTCGAGCGGGGCGTAGAGCTTCTCCCGGTCGACCTTGGCGTCCGCAGCGCGAAGGGACTTGCTGCGCTTGCTCACTACTGCTCCTGTGGATTCTTAGGAGTCGTGGTCCGGGCCGAGCAGGCCCCGCCACTACTGCTGGTGGTGGTTGGGGCTCAGCCCTCGACCGTGACGCCCATGGAGCGGGCGGTGCCGGCGATGATCTTCTCGGCGGCGTCCAGGTCGTTGGCGTTGAGGTCGGGCATCTTGGTCGTGGCGATCTCACGGACCTGGTCACGCGTGATCTTCGCGACCTTGGTCTTGTGCGGCTCGCCGGAGCCCTTCTCGATGCCCGCGGCCTTCAGGATCATCTTCGCGGCCGGCGGCGTCTTGGTGATGAAGGTGAAGGAACGGTCCTCGTAGACCGTGATCTCCACCGGGATCACCCAGCCACGCTGCGACTCGGTCGCGGCGTTGTAGGCCTTGCAGAACTCCATGATGTTCACGCCGTGCTGACCCAGCGCGGGGCCGACCGGCGGGGCCGGGTTGGCGGCACCGGCCTGGATCTGGAGCTTGATGAGCCCCGTGACCTTCTTCTTCTTGGGAGGCATAGCTCTCCGGGTCCTTTCGATTCGGGTCCTGCCCGCGTACGGGGACCACCCGGACGCAGGCATACCGCACAACGATAACGGGTATAGATGCGCGGCCAAAAACCGCGCAGGTCAGGCGGACGCTCGAGCGATCGCCTGACCTGCGCGGAAGCGGTGAATCCGGAAGTCAGTTCTTCTGGATCTGGTCGAAGGAGAGCTCGACCGGCGTCTCGCGCCCGAAGATCTCGACGAGGCCCTTGACCTTCTTCGAGTCGGGGTTGATCTCGTTGATGGTCGCCTGCAGCGTCGCGAACGGGCCGTCGGTGACGGTGACCGAGTCGCCGACCTCGAAGTCCAGCACCTGGACCTCGACCTTGCGCTGCGGAGCCGGCTTGCCCTCGGCCTCGGCGGCCTCGCGGGCGGCCTTCTCCTCGGCCTCGGGGGCGAGCATCTTGACGATCTCGTCCAGGGTCAGCGGGTACGGGTCGTAGGCGTTGCCCACGAAGCCGGTGACGCCGGGGGTGTTGCGGACGACGCCCCAGGACTCGTTCGTCAGGTCCATGCGGACGAGGACGTAGCCCGGGAGCTTGTTCTGCTTGATCGTCTTGCGGTCGCCGTTCTTGATCTGGACGACCTCTTCCTGCGGCACCTCGGCCTGGAAGATGTAGTCCTCGACGTTCAGCGAGACGGCGCGCTGCTCGAGGTTGGTCTTCACGCGGTTCTCGTAGCCGGCGTAGGTGTGGATGACGTACCACTCGCCGGGCAGGACCCGCAGTTCCTCGCGGAGCTTCTCGATCGGGTCGCGGTCGTCCTCGGGCTCTTCCTCGAGTTCTTCCGCGGCCTCTTCGGCGTCCTCGGTCTCCGCCTCGGCGGTGTCGTCCGCGACGGCGTCGGCAGCCTCGACCTCGGAGGAGGCCTCGGTGTCCTCGCTGTCCGCGCCCTCGACGATGTCGAGCTCGTCCTCGACGGACTCGACAGGCTCGATGGCGTCGTTCACGTTCGGGTCAGACACGGTGGCTGCTTCTTCCTGGATACATAGGGGTGGAACATGCGAAAGGAGCGCCGGGTACCTCGGCGCTCTTCGCGGACTGCTCAGCCGAACACGTACTTGGCGGCGTTGCTGAGCCCATAGTCAATCACGGTGACCAGGCCGATCATGATGACGACGAAGATGATCACCACGGTCGTGTAGGTCGTCAGCTGGTTGCGCGTCGGCCAGACGACCTTGCGCAGTTCCGCGACGATCTGACGGTAGAAGAGGGCGAGCCGCTTGAGCGGGCCCTTCTTGCCGCGCTTGCCGCCCTTGCGAGTCTTCTTGGACTCCGGCGCCTCGTCCTGGGCATCAGGCATGTCGATGGAGCCCACGGCGTCCGTCACTCGTCCTCACCTGATTCCGGGTCGTGGCCGTGCCGCGCCCGGTCTGAGCCGCACGGCGGTGCAGTGCTGTACGTACATGCGCACACATCCTGGCGAAGGTGTGTGTAGCAGGGCCGGAGGGACTTGAACCCCCAACCGCTGGTTTTGGAGACCAGTGCTCTACCAATTGAGCTACGACCCTTTGTGTGCCACCCAACGTACCGCATCCATCCGAATGCTTGGTGTGCACCGAACGGGCGCGGCCTGCGAGAGGCCAACGAGGTGAGAGTGTACGTGCTCGGCGGCCGGTCGTCGAACAGAAAGGGCCCGCGGGAGGGCCCGTTGGCGCAAGATCGCCTCCGGAAACGGGGGCGGATTGACGTGAATCCGCTGAAGATCGCCCAGGCCGCGCGGGTGATCCGCACTGTTGTTCAAGGGTTTGCCCGACGTTGTTCAGTCTGTGAAACCCCCGTGCCGCGCGCGTTTCCGGTCTGAAACGATGGGCCCCATGAGCGCTGCAACCCCTCCCACCGAGCGCCGGGTCTCCGCCCGAGTCGGCGCGATCTCCGAGTCCGCCACCCTCGCCGTGGACGCCAAGGCCAAGGCCCTCAAGGCCGCAGGGCGGCCGGTGATCGGCTTCGGCGCCGGTGAGCCCGACTTCCCCACCCCGGACTACATCGTCGAGGCCGCGATCGAGGCCTGCAAGAACCCGAAGTACCACCGCTACACGCCGGCCGGCGGCCTGCCCGAGCTGAAGGCCGCCATCGCCGCGAAGACGCTGCGGGACTCCGGCTACGAGCCCGACGTGTCGCAGATCCTGGTCACCAACGGTGGCAAGCAGGCCATCTACGAGGCCTTCGCCGCGATCCTCGACCCGGGCGACGAGGTCATCGTGCCCGCGCCGTACTGGACGACGTACCCCGAGTCGATCCGGCTGGCCGGGGGTGTCCCGGTGGAGGTCGTCGCCGACGAGACGACCGGCTACCGGGTGTCCGTCGAGCAGCTGGAGGCGGCGCGCACGGAGAAGACGAAGGTCGTCCTCTTCGTCTCACCGTCCAACCCGACCGGCGCGGTCTACAGCGAGCAGGAGACCGAGGCCATCGGCCGCTGGGCCGTCGAGCACGGCCTGTGGGTGATGACCGACGAGATCTACGAGCACCTCGTCTACGGCGGCGCCTCCGCCGTGTCGCTGCCTGCGGTGCTGCCGGAGCTGCGCGACAAGTGCGTCGTGGTCAACGGTGTCGCCAAGACGTACGCGATGACCGGCTGGCGTGTCGGGTGGATCATCGGCCCGAAGGACGTCGTCAAGGCGGCGACCAACCTGCAGTCGCACGCCACGTCGAACGTGTCCAACGTCGCCCAGGCGGCCGCGCTGGCCGCCGTCTCCGGTGAGCTGGACGCCGTCGCGAAGATGCGTGAGGCGTTCGACCGGCGGCGCAAGACCATCGTGCGGATGCTGAACGAGATCGACGGCGTGGTCTGCCCGGAGCCGGAGGGCGCGTTCTACGCCTACCCGTCGGTGAAGGCCCTGGTCGGCAAGGAGATCCGGGGCCGCCGGCCCAAGGACACGGTCGAGCTCGCCGCGCTGATCCTGGAGGAGTCCGAGGTCGCGGTGGTGCCGGGTGAGGCGTTCGGTACGCCCGGGTACCTGCGGCTGTCGTACGCGCTGGGTGACGAGGATCTGGTCGAGGGTGTGAGCCGGATCCAGAAGCTGCTGGCGGAGGCGCGGGACTGACGTCCGCTTCGCCGCTCCCGCGGCATGGGGCACATACCGGGTTCGGTATGTGCCCCATTTGTTTGTGCGAGCAAGACCACGAAAGGGGAAACGGCTACCGGGACGGCCGGGGCGTGCGGCAGGATCTTGGGATGGAGCGTGTACGTGATGTCTCTGAGCTGCCGAAGGCCCATCTGCACCTGCACTTCACCGGGTCGATGCGCCCCTCGACCGTGCTGGAACTGGCCGACAAGTACGGGGTGCGGTTGCCCGACGCGCTGACCGAGGCCCTGGTCGGCGGGGAGCCGCCGAGACTGCGGGCGACGGACGAGCGGGGCTGGTTCCGCTTCCAGCGGCTGTACGACGCGGCGCGCTCGTGCCTGCGGGAGCCGGAGGACATCCAGCGGCTGGTGCGGGAGGCCGCGGAGGAGGATCTGCGGGACGGGTCGGGGTGGCTGGAGATCCAGGTCGACCCGACGTCGTACGCGCCGCGGCTGGGCGGGCTGATTCCGGCGCTGGAGGTCATCCTCGACGCGGTGGAGACGACGTCGCGGGAGACCGGGCTCGGGATGCGGGTGCTGGTCGCGGCGAACCGGATGAAGCACCCGCTGGACGCGCGGACGCTGGCGCGGCTGGCGACGAGGTACGCGGACCGGGGGGTCGTCGGGTTCGGGCTGTCGAACGACGAGCGTCGGGGGATGGCGCGGGACTTCGACCGGGCGTTCGGGATCGCGCGTGAGGCCGGGTTGCTGTCGGCGCCGCACGGGGGTGAGCTCGCGGGGCCGTCGTCGGTGCGGGACTGCCTGGACGACCTGGGGGCGAACCGGGTGGGGCACGGGGTGCGGGCGGCGGAGGATCCGCGGCTGATGAAGCGGCTGGCGGACCGACAGGTGACGTGCGAGGTGTGTCCGGCGTCGAACGTGGCGCTGGGGGTGTACGAGAAGCCGGAGGACGTGCCGCTGCGGACGTTGTTCGAGGCGGGGGTGCCGTTGGCGCTGGGCGCGGACGATCCGTTGCTGTTCGGGTCGCGTCTTGCGGCGCAGTACGAGATCGCTCGGCGGCATCACGAGTTCACGGATGCGGAGTTGGCGGAGGTGGCTCGGCAGTCGGTGCGGGGGTCGGCGGCGCCGGAGGATGTGAAGACGAAGCTGCTGGCGGGGGTGGACGACTGGTTGGCGTCGTAG
>NZ_JAIGQA010000140.1:0-22556 GCF_019733245.1 Streptomyces sp. WAC04114 | reverse complement strand
CCCGCACCCGCACCCGAGGACCATCCACGACCGGGCCTCGAAAGCAGCCGGTGGAATGCGCGGCGTCAGGCCGTCACCTTCTCCGGCCGCGAGGCCTCGCCCCCGAGCCCGCCCCGTTCCCCCAGCGACTCCGTGGGAACCCGGTGCGTCTCCCGCGCCGACACCGCCGCGACCACCGGCGGCACGCACAACGCCGCCGTGAACAGCGCCACCGCCGACCAGTCGTCACCCCCCGGTCCCGCGATCTGCGCCGCGAACGTCACCGCGAACCCGGCCGCCGCGAACCCGATCTGCGTACCGATGGCCACGCCGGACAGCCGGACCCGGGTCGCGAACATCTCGCCGTAGAACGCGGGCCACACCCCGTTCGCGGCGCTGTAGACCACGCCGAAGCAGACGATGCCCGTCACGAACGTCAGCGGGTAGGAGCCCGTGGAGACCGCCCACAGGTACAGGAACATCGTCACCGCGCTGCCGGCCGCGCCGATCAGGAACACCGGGCGGCGTCCGATCCGGTCGGACAGCGTCGCCCACAGCGGGATCGCGGCGAGAGCGACGACATTGGCCAGGGCGCCCACCCACAGCATGGCCGTGCGCGACATGCCGACCGCGTCGCTCGTGGCGTACGCCAGCGCCCACACCGTGAAGATCGTGCTGACCGAGGCGATCAGCGCGCCCGCGATCACCCGCAGCACATCCGCCCAGTGCTCGCGGAGCAGGATCACCAGGGGCAGCTTGACCACGCCCTCCTCGGCGGCCTGCTGGGCGAAGGCCGGCGTCTCGTCCAGCTTGCGGCGGATGACCCAGCCGGCGACGGCGACGGCGACGCTCAGCCAGAACGGCAGCCGCCAGCCCCACGACAGCAACTGGTCCTCGGGCAGCGCGGCGACCGGGATGAAGACCAGCGTGGCCAGCAGCTGGCCGCCCTGTGTGCCGCTGAGGGTGAAGCTGGTGAAGAAGCCGCGCCGGTCCGGTGGCGCGTGCTCCAGCGTCATGGAGTTGGCGCTGGCCTGCTCGCCCGCCGCCGAGATGCCCTGCAGCACCCGGCACAGCACCAGCAGGACGGGAGCGAGTGAACCGACCTGGTCCCGGGTCGGCAGACAGCCGATGAGGAACGTCGACAGGCCCATCAGCATCAGCGTGAAGACCATGATCTTCTTGCGGCCGAGCTTGTCACCGAAGTGCCCGAGCACCAGCGCGCCCACCGGGCGGGCGGCGTACGCGACACCGAACGTGGCCAGCGACAGCAGGGTCGCGGTCGCCGGGTCGGACTCGTCGAAGAACACCTCGGGGAAGATCAGCGCTGCTGCGCTGCCGTAGATGAAGAAGTCGTAGTACTCCAGGGCGCTGCCGATCCAGGCGGCGGTGGCGGCCTTCCGGGGCTGACCGGGTGGGGCGGCGGACCCTGAGGGCATGGCGGGGACGGACACGGCGGCTCCTTCGGGGGGCTCCACACTACGCAGAGCGGGGCGACGGACGAGCAGAGGGGACGTGCCGGATCGCGGCTAATTAACCCACTGGGTAGTTAGTAGGGGATGGCCAGAGATGCTGCGCCCGCGTACCGCCGGTGTCAAGGGGTGGTGCATGGGCCGTTCAGTCCGCCGAGCGCTCCGCCGTCAGATACGCGATCACCATGTCGCCCAGCATGGCGCGGTAGTGCGCGCGCTGCGCCCCGTCGAGCAGGTCGCGGCCGAACAGCGCGCCGAAGGTGTGCCGGTTGGAGACCCGGAAGAAGCAGAAGGAGGAGATCATCGCGTGCAGGTCGACGGCGTCGACGTCGGCCGTGAACAGGCCGGACTCCTGGCCCGACGCCAGGATCCGGCGGATCACGTCCAGGGCGGGGGAGCCGATCTTGCCGAGCTTCTCGGAGCCGGCGATGTGGTGGGCCTCGTGGATGTTCTCGATGCTGACCAGGCGGATGAAGTCCGGGTGCTGCTCGTGGTGGTCGAAGGTCAGCTCGGCCAGCCGCCGGATCGCCGCCACCGGGTCCAGGTGGTCGACGTCGAGCTCCTGCTCGGCCTCCCGGATCACGCCGTACGCGCGTTCCAGCACAGCTGTGAACAGCTGCTCCTTGCCGCCGAAGTAGTAGTAGATCATCCGCTTGGTGGTGCGGGTGCGGGCGGCGATCTCGTCGACCCGGGCGCCGTCGTAGCCGGCCCGGGCGAACTCCTGGGTGGCGACGTCGAGGATCTCGGCCCGGGTGCGGGCGGCGTCACGGATGCGCTCGCCGGATCGTGCCGGTTCTTCGACGCTGGTCATCAGGTTCCTTCGGGCGGAGGGTCCGGTGCCGGTGATTCTAGAAGCAGGGGCCCGTCCGCCCGTGGGGTCTTCCCGAGCCCGTGCTCGCCTGATATAGCTAACGTACTGGTTCGTACATTAGTGAGCCGCTCGGGAGGCGCACGTGCCCAAGGAGTCGTATCTCGTCGGACTGATCGGTTCCGGCATCGGTCCGTCACTCAGCCCGGCGCTGCACGAGCGGGAGGCGGACCGGCAGGGCCTGCGCCTGGTGTACCGGCTGATCGACATCGACACGCTCGGGGTGGCGCCCGAGGCGGTCGGCGACCTGCTGCGGGCCGCCCGCGACCTGGGCTTCGACGGGCTCAACATCACGCACCCCTGCAAGCAGCTCGTCATCGAGCACCTGGACGCCCTCGCCCCACAGGCCGAGGCGCTGGGCGCGGTCAACACCGTCGTCTTCGAGGACGGCCGCGCGGTCGGCCACAACACGGACGTCACCGGCTTCGCGGCCTCGTTCGCGCGCGGGCTGCCCGACGCGCCGCTGGAGCGGGTCGTGCAGCTGGGCGCCGGCGGTGCGGGGGCGGCCGTCGCCCACGCCACGCTCACCCTCGGCGCCGGGCGGGTCACCGTCGTCGACGCCCTGCCCGAACGGGCCGCGGCCCTGGCCCGAGCCCTCAACCGGACCTTCGGCCAGGGCCGGGCGGCCGCCGCCTCCCCGGACCGGCAGGCCGAGCTGCTCGCCCGCGCCGACGGTATCGTGCACGCCACCCCCACCGGCATGGCCGCCCACCCCGGCCTGCCCCTGCCCGCCGAACTGCTCCACTCCGGCCTGTGGGTGGCCGAGGTGGTCTACCGCCCGCTGGAGACCGAGCTGCTGCGGACCGCCCGAGGCCTGGGCTGCGCCACCCTCGACGGCGGCGGCATGGCCGCTTTCCAGGCCGCCGACGCGTTCCGCCTGTTCACCGGCCGGGAACCCGACGCCGCGCGGATGCTGGCGGACCTGACCGAACTGGCCGGGGCCGTCGGAGCTCCGCACTAGAGGGAGGTACCGACGTGCGTACGTCCATCGCCACCGTCTCCCTCAGCGGCTCCCTCACCGGGAAACTCGACGCCGCCGCCCGGGCCGGCTTCGACGGGGTGGAGATCTTCGAGAACGACCTGCTGGCCTGCCCCCTCACCCCCGAGGACATCCGCGCCCGCTGCGCCGACCTCGGGCTCCGCATCGACCTCTACCAGCCGATGCGGGACATCGAGGCCGTCCCCGAGGCGGAGTTCGCCCGGAACCTGCGGCGGGCCCGGCACAAGTTCGAGCTGATGCGCCGCCTCGGCGCCGACACGGTCCTCGTCTGCTCCAGCGTCTCCCCGCAGGCGGTGGACGACGACGCCCTCGCCGCCGAGCAGCTGAGCCGGCTCGCCGACCTGGCGGCGGAGTCCGGCATCCGGGTCGCCTACGAGGCACTCGCGTGGGGGCGGCACATCAGTACGTACGACCACGCCTGGCGCATCGTGGAGTCGGCCGGTCACCCCGCGCTCGGCACCTGCCTGGACAGCTTCCACATCCTCTCGCGCGGCTCGGACCCCAAGGGCATCGCGGACATCCCCGGCGAGAAGATCTTCTTCCTCCAGCTCGCCGACGCTCCGCTGCTCGCCATGGACGTGCTCCAGTGGAGCCGCCACTACCGCTGCTTCCCCGGCCAGGGCGGCTTCGACGTGGCGGGTCTGGCGCGGCACGTACTGGCCACCGGCTACGACGGCCCCCTCTCCCTGGAGGTCTTCAACGACGTCTTCCGGCAGGCCGACGCCGGTCCGACCGCTGTCGACGCCCGGCGCTCCCTGCTGGTCCTTCAGGAGACGGTCGGCAGGGCGCCCCTGCCCGACCCCGTCGTCCCCACCGGCGTCGCCTTCGCCGAGTTGGTCACACCCGACGCCGAACCGCTGGCCGCCCTGCTCGGCTCCCTGGGCTTCACCCGCACCGCCCGCCATCGCGGCAAGCCCGTCGCCCTGTGGGAGCAGGGCGAGGCCCGGGTCCTGGTCAACACCGGGACGGCCGTGCGCCGCGACGGCACCCGGCTCGCCGCGATCGGGCTGGAGTCGCCGGACCCGGCCGGAGCCGCCCGGCGGGCCGAGGCCCTGCTCGCGCCCGTCCTGCCGCGCCGCCGCGCGCCGCAGGACGCCCCGCTGGACGCGGTCGCCGCGCCCGACGGCACGGAACTGTTCTTCTGCGCCACCGGCCGCCCGGAACTGCCCGACTGGCGGGCCGACTTCGAGAACACGGGCGCGCCCCCGGCGCAGCCGGGCATCCGGGGCATCGACCACCTCGCCCTCACCCAGCCCTGGCACCACTTCGACGAGGCGGCCCTCTTCCACCGGGGCGTGCTCGGCCTGCACGCCCAGGAGAGCGTGGACGTCGCCGACCCCTACGGTCTGATGCGCAGCCGTGCCGTCACCAACCCCGACGGCAGCGTCCGGATCGCCCTCACCGTCGGCGCCGCGCCCAGCGACGACACCGTCCATGCCCAGCACATCGCCCTGGCCACCGACGACGTGGTCGCCGCGGCGCGCCGGTTCCGCGCGGCGGGCGGCAGCCTCCTGCCGGTGCCCGCGAACTACTACGACGACCTCGCCGCCCGCTTCGAGTTCGCCGACGGCGAGCTGGAGACCTACCGCGACCTCGGCATCCTCTACGACCGCGACGACCACGGCGTCTTCCGCCACTGCTACACCCGCACCGTCGGGCGGGTCTTCTTCGAACTGGTGCAGCGCGACGGCGGCTACCGGGGATACGGCGCCGTCAACGCCCCGGTGCGACTGGCCGCGCAGCACACGGTACGGGCGCTCACTGGCGGCTGACGGTCCGGGTGATGCCGGTGACGACGGTGGTGGCGAGGATCCAGCCCGTGAGCACCAGGGCGTAGGAGAGCCACTGGTACCCGCCGGTCGGGGCGAACGCGGCCTCCTGACCGAAGGAGATCACCGGCAGCAGCAGGTCGAGGGTGTAGAACACCGGGTTGAACTGCGGGGCCTCGTCCGCCTTCAGCGGCGCGGGGTGGTGCAGCGCGTAGGCGAGGGAGCCGACCACGAGCAGCGACACCAGCCAGCCCGCGGCCCGCAGGGGGCGGAAGCCGTAGCCGACGGTGGCGTCCTGCACATGACCCCACAACCGGCCGTACCAGGGCAGGGTGCCGCGGCGGCGGCGCTGCTTGGCGAGCTGGACCAGGCGGGCGGCGGGGTCGTCGCCGATCCTGCGGTAGGCGGCGGTCAACTGCTCGTAGGCGTGCGGGACATAGCCCTCGCCGTCCCGCTCCAGCATCGCCAGGCGCCGTTCGGCGGGCTCGTGCGGGGTGAGGGAGGTGTAGACGAGGCTGTTGAGCAGGACCTCGCCTGGGACCGCCTCCGGCTCCAGGAACAGCACGTCCATCTGGGCGCGCCGGAGATTGAGGGTGCCGTCCATGGGAGGTCCCTTGCGCACCCAGAGTTCCCCGATGGTGCAGCTGCTGGCCCGCAGCGCTGCGTCACCCGGGTTCGCCAGCCGCGCGTGCGACAGGTCGAGCCGGCCCGCGATCCGGGCGCCGCGCAGGCCGATCCAGCCCAGCACGTCCGCCTCGCGCAGCAGGGCGTCGCCCTCCACCGTGAGCGTCTCCGCGTCCAGGGCGACCTCGCCCGCTCCGGCCTGCAACCGCGCCCCGTTGAGGTCGATCGAGCCGGCGACGGACGCGCCCGTCAGCCGCACCTCGCCGCGTGTGCGCAGGCCCGGCGCCGACAGGCCGTCCCCGACGGTCAGATGGTTGAGCTGGAGCGCCGGCTGACCGGACGGCGGCTCGTCGATCTCGGCCCCGTCCAGGAACAGCGCGCCGGAGATCTGCGCCCCGCCGAGCCGCACGGGCCCGTCGAACAGACAGTCCGACATGCGCAGGACGCCGTCCACGCGCAGGGTGGCGGCGTCCAGACCGGGCAGGACCGAGCCGCGCAGGTTCAGCTGCCGCAGTCGCGCCGCGTACAGCACGGGCGTGTCCTCGAAGAAGCAGCCGCTGAGGCGCACGGCGTGGTCGATGTCGGCGTACTGGAGGAGCAGTTCCCCGGTGATCCGCGCGCCGGCCAGTCTGAGGGCGGCGGTCTCCCCGTCCTCCTGCGGGGCGCTCAGCAGCAGGGCCCGCAGCACGGTCGCCCGTACGGTCCGGTCGGGTCCCCAGTCCGCGCCCCGTGCCGGGTCCTCGTCGGCCGCGCCCCGGAAGTCCACGTCCTGCCCGCGTGGGAAGGCGCGCCACACCCGCTCCTCGGCGGGTGTCATGTCGTCGATCTCCATCAGCGGGGACTCTGACGCGCCCGGCCGGAGGCTGTCAACTCACCTCCGGCCGGGGCTCGTTACGCCCTGGAGTTCCACTCCGCGATCACGGGCCGGCCGTGCTCGGTCGACAGTCGGCTGACCGTCCCGGTCTCCAGCCGGAACAGCCGTCCCTCCGCCGGGGACAGGCCCAGCCGACGGGCCGTCAGGACGCGCAGGAAGTGGCCGTGCGCCACCAGCATCACATCGCCCTCGGGCAGCGACTTCTCCGCCCGGGCCAGCACCCGGTCGGCGCGTTCGCCGACCTCCTCCGGGGACTCGCCGGGGTCTCCGTCGGGGCCGGGCGGGCACCCGTCGGTCCACAGGTCCCAGTCGGGGCGGGTGCGGTGTGTCTCCTCGGTGGTGACGCCCTCGTAGGCGCCGTAGAACCACTCGTGCAGGTCCATGTCCCGCACGGTCCCGGTCAGGCCCGCGAGTTCGGCGGTGCGCACCGCGCGGACGAGCGGGCTGGTCAGGATGAGCGCGAAGACACGGCCCGCCAGGAGCGGGACGAGGGACTCGGCCTGCTCCTCACCGTGCGGGGTGAGGGGCAGGTCGGTGAAGCTGGTGTGCTGTCCGCTCCGGCTCCACTCCGTCTCGCCGTGGCGGACCAGCAGCAGATCACCCACGGTCCTACGCCTTCTTCGCGGACTCGACGGCGTGGCCGCCGAACTGGTTGCGCAGCGCCGCGATCATCTTCATCTGCGGCGAGTCGTCCTGGCGGGAGGCGAACCGGGAGAAGAGCGAGGCGGTGATCGCGGGCAGCGGCACGGAGTTGTCGATCGCGGCCTCCACCGTCCAGCGTCCCTCACCGGAATCCTGGGCATAGCCCCTCAGCATCTCCAGGTGCTCGTCCTCGTCCAGGGCGTCCACCGCCAGGTCGAGCAGCCAGGACCGGATGACGGTGCCCTGCTGCCAGGAGCGGAACACCTCGCGGACGTTGTCCACGGAGTCCACGGCCTCCAACAGCTCCCAGCCCTCGGCGTAGGCCTGCATCATCGCGTACTCGATGCCGTTGTGAACCATCTTCGCGAAGTGCCCGGCGCCGACCTTGCCCGCGTGGACGTAGCCGTACGGGCCTTCCGGCTTGAGCGCCTCGAAGATCGGCTGGAGCCGGTCGACGGTCTCCTTCTCGCCGCCGACCATCAGGGCGTAGCCGTTCTTCAGGCCCCACACGCCGCCGGAGACGCCCGCGTCGACGAAGCCGATGCCGCGCTTGCTCAGCTCCTCGGCGTGCTTCTCGTCGTCCGTCCAGCGCGAGTTTCCGCCGTCGACGACCGTGTCGTACGGCTTGAGGAGGTCCCCCAGGCGGTCGATGACGTGCTGGGTGGGCTCGCCGGCCGGGACCATGACCCACACCGTGCGGGGCGCTTCCAGCTGGTTGACGAGGTCGGCCAGGCTGTCGGCGTCGGACTTCTCGGGGTTGGTGTCGTAGCCGATGACGGTGTGGCCGGCGTTGCGCAGGCGCTCGCGCATGTTGCCGCCCATCTTGCCGAGACCCACAAGACCGATCTGCATGTCAGTTCACTTCCCGAAGTTTGCGGTAGGCGGCCACCAGGGCGGCCGTGGACGGGTCGAGACCGGGGACGTCAGCGCCCTCGGTCAGGGCGGGCTCGACGCGCTTGGCGAGTACCTTGCCGAGCTCGACGCCCCACTGGTCGAAGGAGTCGATGTTCCAGACGGCGCCCTGCACGAACACCTTGTGCTCGTAGAGGGCGACCAGCTGGCCGAGGACCGACGGGGACAGTTCGGTGGCCAGGATCGTCGTGGTGGGGTGGTTGCCCCGGAAGGTGCGGTGCGGCACCTGCTCCTCGGGCACGCCTTCCGCGCGGACCTCCTCTGCGGTCTTGCCGAAGGCGAGCGCCTGCCCCTGCGCGAACAGGTTGGCCATCAGCAGGTCGTGCTGCGCCTTCAGTTCCTCGCTCAGCTCGGCGACGGGCCGGGCGAAGCCGATCAGGTCGGCCGGGATGAGCTTGGTGCCCTGGTGGATGAGCTGGTAGTAGGCGTGCTGCCCGTTGGTGCCGGGCGTGCCCCACACCACCGGCCCGGTCTGCCACTCCACCGGCTTCCCGTCGCGGTCCACCGACTTGCCGTTGGACTCCATGTCGAGCTGCTGGAGGTAGGCGGTGAACTTGGACAGGTAGTGGCTGTAGGGCAGTACCGCGTGCGACTGGGCGTCGAGGAAATTGACGTACCAGATGCCCAGCAGGCCCAGCAGCAGCGGGGCGTTGGCCTCGGCCGGGGCGTTGCGGAAATGCTCGTCGACGATGCGGAAGCCGTCGAGCATCTCCCGGAAGCGGTCCGGGCCGATGGCGATCATCAGGGACAGGCCGATCGCGGAGTCGTACGAGTAGCGGCCGCCGACCCAGTCCCAGAACTCGAACATGTTGTCGACGTCGATGCCGAAGTCGGCGACCTTCTCCGCGTTCGTCGACAGCGCGACGAAGTGCTGGGCAACCGCCTTCTCGTCGCCCCCGAGACCTCTCAGCAGCCAGGACCGCGCCGAGGTCGCGTTGGTGATCGTCTCGATCGTGGTGAAGGTCTTGGACGCGACGATGAACAGCGTCTCCGCCGGGTCCAGGTCGCGCACCGCCTCGTGCAGGTCCGAGCCGTCCACGTTCGACACGAAGCGGAACGTCAGATTCCGATCGGTGAACGGCCGCAGCGCCTCGTAGGCCATCGCCGGGCCGAGGTCCGAGCCGCCGATGCCGATGTTGACGACGTTGCGGATGCGCCTGCCGGTGTGGCCGGTCCACTCCCCGGAGCGCACCCGGTCCGCGAAGGCCGCCATCTTGTCGAGCACGGCGTGCACGCCCGGGACGACGTTCTCCCCGTCGACCTCGACCACGGCGTCCCGCGGGGCGCGCAGCGCGGTGTGCAGCACGGCCCGGTCCTCGGTGATGTTGATCTTCTCGCCGGCGAACATGGCGTCGCGCAGCCCGAACACATCGGTCGCGGCGGCGAGCTCCTGCAGCAGGGACAGCGTCTCGTCGGTGACCAGGTGCTTGGAGTAGTCGATGCGCAGGTCGCCCACGTGCACGACGTAGCGCTCGGCGCGTCCCGGATCCGCCGCGAACAGCTCCCGCAGATCGGGCTGCGGCAGGGCGTCCTTGCGGTGGTGCTCCAGGGCGGTCCACTCGGGACGCCGGTTGAGCCTCGGGGAACCGGAGGGGGAGTCAGGCATGAGCGGGGGTCTCCTCGGTTGCCTCGCCGTTCAGGGCGATGGCGTACATCTCGTCCGCGTCGAGGCGCCGCAGCTCCTCGGCGATGAGTTCGGAGGTGGCACGGACCTTCAGGGCGAGGGTGCGCGACGGCTGGCCCGGCAGGGTCAGCGTGGCCAGCGGTCCCTCGGGGCGGTCGATGACGATCTCGCCGCTCTCGGTGCCCAGGCGTACGGCCGTGACGACCGGCCCGGCGGTGACCACCCGGTCGACCCGCACGTGCAGCCGCGCCTCCAGCCAGCGGGCCAGCAGCTCGGCGGCCGGGTTCTCGGCCTCGGCCTCCACCGCCGCCGACACGATCCGGGCCCGGGCCTGGTCCAGCGCCGCCGCCAGCATCGAACGCCAGGGCGTCAGCCGGGTCCAGGCCAGGTCGGTGTCGCCGGGGGCGTAGGAGCGGACCCGGGTCTGCAGCGCCTCCAGGGGGTTCTCGACGGAGTACAGGTCGGTGATCCGCCGCTGGGCCAACGCCCCGACCGGGTCCTTCGAGGGCACCTCCGGGGCATCCACCGGCCACCACACCACCACCGGCGCGTCCGGCAGCAGCAGCGGCAGCACCACGGAGTCGGCGTGGTCGGACACCTCGCCGTAGGTCCTGAGGATCACGGTCTCGCCGGTGCCCGCGTCGGCGCCCACCCGGACCTCGGCGTCGAGGCGGGAGGACTGGCGGTCGCGCGGGGTGCGGGCGTGGCGCTTGATGACGACCAGGGTGCGCGAGGGGTGCTCGTGCGAGGCCTCCTCGGCCGCCTTGATCGCGTCGTAGGCGTTCTCCTCGTCCGTGACGATCACCATCGTCAGGACCATGCCCACGGCGGGTGTGCCGATGGCGCGGCGCCCCTGCACCAGCGCCTTGTTGATCTTGCTTGCCGTGGTGTCGGTCAGGTCGATCTTCATGGCCTGCGCCAGCTCCGTCCGTCTCGTGCGAGCATCTCGTCTGCCTCCTCGGGTCCCCAGCTGCCCGAGGCGTACTGCGCGGGCCGGCCGTGCGTGGCCCAGTACTGCTCGATCGGGTCGAGGATCTTCCAGGACTCTTCCACTTCCTGGTGACGGGGGAACAGGTTGGCGTCGCCCAGGAGGACGTCAAGGATCAGCCGTTCGTAGGCCTCGGGGCTCGATTCGGTGAACGACTCGCCGTAGGCGAAGTCCATCGTGACGTCCCGGATCTCCATCGAGGTGCCCGGCACCTTGGAGCCGAAGCGGACCGTCATGCCCTCGTCCGGCTGGACGCGGATGACGATCGCGTTGGAGCCGAGCTCCTCGGTGGCGGTGGAGTCGAAGGGGGAGTGCGGGGCCCGCTGGAAGACCACGGCGATCTCCGTCACCCGGCGGCCCAGCCGCTTGCCGGTGCGCAGGTAGAACGGGACGCCCGCCCAGCGGCGGTTGTCCACCTGGAGCCGGACCGCGGCATAGGTGTCGGTCGTGGAGGACGGGTCGATGCCCTCCTCCTCCAGGTAGCCGCGCACCTTCACGCCGCCCTGCCACCCGGCCGCGTACTGGCCGCGCACGGTGCCCTGCCCCAGTTCCTGCGGCAGCCGGACCGCCTTGAGGACCTTCAGCTTCTCCGTGAGCAGCGAGGCGGCGTCGAAGGCTGCCGGTTCCTCCATCGCGGTGAGCGCCATCAGCTGGAGCAGGTGGTTCTGGATGACGTCACGGGCGGCGCCGATGCCGTCGTAGTAGCCGGCCCGGCCGCCGATGCCGATGTCCTCGGCCATGGTGATCTGCACGTGGTCGACGTAGGACCGGTTCCAGATCGGCTCGAACATCTGGTTGGCGAAACGCAGCGCCAGGAGGTTCTGGACGGTCTCCTTGCCCAGGTAGTGGTCGATCCGGAAGACCTGCTCCGGGTCGAACACGTCGTGCACGATCGCGTTGAGCTTCTCGGCGGACCGCAGATCGTGCCCGAACGGCTTTTCGATGACCGCCCGGCGCCAGGAACCCTCGGGAGCACTGGCCAGTTTGTGCTTCTTCAGCTGCTGAACAACCTTCGGGAAGAACTTCGGCGGCACCGACAGGTAGAAGGCGTAGTTGCCGCTGGTGCCCCGGGAGGCGTCCAGCTCCTCGACGGCGGAGCGCAGCTGCTTGAACGCCGTGTCGTCGTCGAAGTCGCCAGGGATGAACCGCATGCCCTCGGCGAGCTGCTGCCAGACCTCCTCGCGGAACGGGGTGCGCGCGTGCTCGCGGACCGCGTCGTGCACCACCTGTGCGAAGTCCTGGTCCTCCCAGTCCCGGCGGGCGAAGCCCACCAGGGAGAAGCCCGGTGGCAGCAGACCGCGGTTGGCCAGGTCGTACACGGCCGGCATCAGCTTCTTGCGGGACAGGTCGCCGGTCACGCCGAAGATGACGAGCCCGGAGGGCCCCGCGATCCTCGGCAGACGGCGGTCGCGCGGGTCGCGCAGGGGGTTCTCGAAGTGAGTGTCGGCGTGCTCCGTCCGGGGAGCGTGCCCGCTCACCCCGGTCTGCTCCACCCCGGCCGCCTCCTGTGCGGCCCGGGCCTCCTTCTCCTCCTTGGTGCCCTTGGTCTCCTGTTCGGCCGTCTGGGGGATGCCCCCGATGCCCTCACTCATTCCGCGTCAACTCCCTTGCTGTTCAAGGACTTGGTGACCGCGTCCAGCAGCTCCTGCCAGGCCACCTCGAACTTGGCCACGCCCTCGTCCTCCAGTTGCCGCACCACCTCGTCGTATGCAATGCCGAGCCGTTCGACGGCCGCCAGGTCGGCACGGGCCTGGGCATAACCGCCGGTGACCGTGTCGCCCTGGACGTCGCCGTGGCTGGCGACGGCGTTCAGCGTGGCCTCCGGCATGGTGTTGACCGTGCCGGGGGCCACCAGTTCGTCCACGTACAGGGTGTCCTTGTATGCGGGGTCCTTCACACCGGTGGAGGCCCAAAGGGGGCGCTGCCGGTTCGCACGGGCGCCGCCCAGCGCCTGCCAGCGCGCCCCGGCAAAGACCTGCTCGTACGCCTCGTAGGCGAGCCGCGCGTTGGCCAGGGCCGCCCGGCCCTTCAGGGCGAGGGCCTCGTCCGTGCCCAGCAGCGTCAGCCGCTTGTCGATCTCGGAGTCCACACGGGAGACGAAGAACGAGGCGACCGAGTGGATGCCCGACAGGTCGAGAACGGCCGCCCGGGCCTTCTCCAGGCCGGCGACATAGGCGTCCATCACCTCGCGGTACCGCTCCAGGGAGAAAATCAGCGTCACGTTCACGCTGATGCCCGCGCCGATCACCTCGGTGATCGCCGGAAGGCCCGCCTTCGTCGCCGGGATCTTGATCATCACGTTGGGACGGTCCGCCAGCCACGCCAGCTGCTTGGCCTCTGCGACGGTCGCCGTCGTGTCGTGAGCGAGGTGCGGATCGACCTCGATGGAGACCCGGCCGTCCCGGCCGCCGGTCGCCTCGTACACCGGCCGCAGGACGTCGGCGGCGGCCCGGACGTCGGCGGTCGTCATCATCCGCACGGCCTCGTCCACGGTCACCCCGCGCACCGCCAGGTCGGCGAGCTGCTCCTCGTAGCCCGCGCCGGAGCCGATGGCGGCCTGGAAGATGGACGGGTTGGTGGTGACGCCGACGACGTTCCTCGTGGCGACGAGGTCGGCCAGGTTGCCGGACTCGATCCGCCGGCGCGACAGGTCGTCGAGCCAGATCGACACGCCCTCGTCGGACAGGCGCTTCAGTGCTCCCGCGTGCGCGGTCGCTTCGGTCACAGTGATCATCTTCTTTCGGGCGGTCGGATCAGCCACGGGCGGCGGTGAGGGATTCCCGCGCGGCGGCGACCACGTTCTCTGGGGTGAAGCCGTACTCGGCGAACAGGGTCTTGGCGTCGGCGGAGGCACCGAAGTGCTCCAGGGAGACGATGCGTCCCGCGTCCCCGACGAACCGGTGCCAGGTCAGCCCGATCCCGGCCTCGACGGCGACCCGGGCCTTGACGGACGGCGGCAGCACCCTGTCACGGTAGGAGCGCGGCTGCTCCTCGAACCACTCCACGGACGGCATCGACACGACACGGGTGGGCACACCGGCGCCTTGGAGCAACTCGCGCGCCCCGGCGGCGACGTGCACCTCGGAGCCGGTGGCGATCAGGATCACCTGGGGCGTGCCGCCCTCCGCCTCGAACCTCACGTAACCGCCGCGCGCCGCGTCCGGGTCCGGCTCGTACGTGGGCACGCCCTGGCGGGTGAGCGCGAGGCCGTGCGGGGCCGGGGCGGTGCCGTGCCGCTCGAGGATCTCGGCCCAGACGACCGCGGTCTCGTTGGCGTCGGCGGGGCGGACGACGTTCAGGCCCGGGATGGCCCGCAGCGCGGCCAGGTGCTCCACCGGCTGGTGGGTCGGGCCGTCCTCGCCGAGGCCGATGGAGTCGTGCGTCCACACATACGTCACCGGCAGCTGCATCAGGGCCGACATCCGCACCGCGTTGCGCATGTAGTCGGAGAACACCAGGAAGGTGCCGCCGTAGACGCGGGTGTTTCCGTGCAGCGCGATGCCGTTCATCTCCGCGGCCATCGAGAACTCGCGGATGCCGAAGTGCACCGTGCGGCCGTACGGGTCGGCCTCCGGCAGCGGGTTGCCGACCGGGAGGAAGGAGCTGGTCTTGTCGATGGTGGTGTTGTTGGAGCCCGCGAGGTCGGCGGAGCCGCCCCACAGCTCGGGGACGACCGGGCCGAGCGCCTGGAGGACCTTCCCGGACGCTGCCCGGGTGGCGACCGCCTTGCCCGCCTCGAACACCGGCAGGGCGTCCTCCCAGCCCTCGGGCAGCTCGCCCTTGCTCACCCGGTCGAACGTGGCGGCCCGCTCCGGGTTCTCGGACCGCCAGACGGCGATCCGCTTGTCCCAGGCGGTGCGCGCCTCCGCGCCCCGGTCCAGGGCCAGGCGGGTGTGGGCCAGCACCTCGTCGGCGACCTCGAAGGACCGCTCCGGGTCGAAGCCGAGCAGGCGCTTGGTGGCCGCGACCTCGTCCTCGCCGAGCGCCGAGCCGTGGGAGGCCTCGGTGTTGCGCGCGTTCGGGGCGGGCCAGGCGATGATCGTGCGCATCGCGATGATCGACGGGCGCTCCGTCTCGGCCTGAGCGGCCTTCAGCGCCGCGTACAGGGCCTGCACGTCGACGTCGCCGTCCTCCTGCGGCTCGATCCGCCGCACGTGCCAGCCGTAGGCCTCGTAGCGCTTGAGTACGTCCTCGGAGAACGCGGTCGCGGTGTCGCCCTCGATGGAGATGTGGTTGTCGTCGTAGAGGAAGACCAGGTTGCCGAGCTTCTGGTGGCCGGCGAGCGAGGAGGCCTCCGCGGAGACGCCCTCCTGGAGGTCGCCGTCGGAGACGATCGCCCAGATCGTGTGGTCGAAGGGCGAGTCGCCCTCGGGGGCGTCCGGGTCGAACAGGCCGCGCTCGTACCGGGCTGCCATCGCCATGCCGACGGCGTTCGCGACGCCCTGGCCCAGCGGGCCGGTGGTGGTCTCCACGCCGGCGGTGTGCCCGTACTCGGGGTGGCCGGGAGTCTTGGAGCCGTGCGTGCGGAACGCCTTGAGGTCGTCCAGCTCCAGTTCGTAGCCCGCGAGGTAGAGCTGCGTGTAGAGGGTCAGCGAGGTGTGGCCGGGGGACAGGACGAAGCGGTCACGGCCGGTCCATTCGGGATCCGCGGGGTCGTGCCGCATCACCTTCTGAAAGATCGTGTAGGCGGCCGGAGCCAGGCTCATCGCGGTACCGGGGTGGCCGTTGCCGACCCGCTGGACGGCATCCGCCGCCAGAAGGCGGGCGGTGTCGACGGCACGCCGGTCGAGTTCGGTCCATGCGAAGCGGTCCGCTGTCTGCGTGCTCATCTTCAAGAAGTCCTCGATGGGAGCGAAGTTGCTGGCTGACGCGTTCAAAATTAAAAGTCTGACTTTTACGGCGGAAGGTCGGCGTGTGCCAGCCTGTGGTGAAAGTGGGACACCCACCGGCAGCAGGACACCGAACCGGGCGGTACGAGGGGTACTTGGTGGACATCGTGGACAGAACCATCCAAGGCGGCGACGGGATCGATACGTTCCCCTTCCCGGTCGAGCTCAGCGTCGGCGGCGTCGGCATGCAGATCGGTCCGATGGGAACCGGCCGCACCTGGCACGCCGACGCGCCCCTGGAGCGCGTGCACCGCATCGACTTCCACGTCGTGATGCTGTTCGGCGCGGGCCCGGTCCGGCACATGGTCGACTTCACCGAGTACGAGGCCACGGCCGGGGACCTGCTGTGGATCCGCCCGGGGCAGGTCCACCGCTTCTCGCGCAGCAGCGAGTACCGCGGAACCGTGCTGACCATGCAGCCCGGCTTTCTGCCCCGCTCGACCGTGGAGGCCACCGGTCTCTACCGGTACGAACTGCCGCCGCTGCTGCGCCCCGACGCGGCCCAACTCGCCGGTCTGCGGGCCGCGCTCGCCCAGCTGCTGCGCGAGTACGAGGACACCGCCACGCTCCCGCTGAGCCTGCACACCGCCGTCCTGCGCCACACGCTGACGGCGTTCCTGCTGCGGCTCGCCCACCTCGCGGCGAGTACGGCGCAGTCCCTGCGGCAGCGGTCCGACTCCACCTTCACCCTCTTCCGGGACGCCGTGGAGCGGGACTTCGCCACCAACCACAGCGTCAGCGCCTACGCCGACGCGCTCGGCTACTCCCGCCGCACCCTGGTCCGGGCGGTGCGCGCCGCGACCGGTGAGACCCCCAAGGCCTTCATCGACAAGCGCGTGGTCCTCGAGGCCAAGCGGCTCCTCGCCCACACCGAACTGCCCATCGGCCGGGTCGGTGTGGCGGTCGGCTTCCCCGACGCGGCGAACTTCTCCAAGTTCTTCCACCAGCACACCGACCAGACCCCGGCGGCGTTCCGGGCGGAGTTGCGCTGAGGACGTCGAAAAGGGGCCCCACGCACGCGTGGAGCCCCTTCCCGGGCCGGATCAGCGCCCGAAGGTGAACCAGTTGACGTTCACGAAGTCCGCCGGCTGCCCGCTGGTGAAGGTCAGATACACGTCGTGCGTGCCGGTCACGCCACTGATGTTCGCCGGCACGGTCCGCCACGACTGCCAGCCGCCGGTGTTGCCCACCGCGAAGCTGCCGATGGGCGCGTTGCCGCGGCTGTCCAGCCGCACCTCGACCAGCCCGCTGGCGCCGTTCGCCGCGCCGCTCGCGACCCGGGCGCTGAACTGCCGGGCCGCCGTGGAGCCGAAGTTGACGCCCTTGAACTGCAGCCAGTCGCCGTTGGCCAGCGCGCCGACGTTCTGCCCGCCGCCGGAGTCGGTCGTCGTCTCGGTGAGCACGCCGGACTGGCCGTCGTAGGACTCGGCCTGGATGGCGGAGTAGGCGTCGCGGTTCCCGGTCGGCGGGGGTGTGGTGCCGCCGCCGGACGACAGCACCTGCACGTAGTCGACGACCATCGCGTGGCCCGGCTGCGTCCCGGAGTCCGGGCCGCCGCCGAACGCGTCGGGGAAGCCGCCGCCCATCGCGACGTTCAGGATGACGAAGAAGCCGTGGTCGGTGGCGTTCTTCCAGGTCGTCGCGTCGACCTGGTTCGCCCGCACGGTGTGGTAGTTGACGCCGTCGAGGTAGAAGCGGATCTCCTCGACGCTCGTCGAGCGGTCCCACTCCATCCGGTACGTGTGGAAACCGGCCTGGCAGGAGGTGCCCTGGCAGGTGGTCGAGCCCCCGATGCCGCTGGTCTCGTTGCAGGGGCCGCCCGGGGAGGTGCCGCAGTGCATCGTCGCGAACACCGTGTTCATGCCCTGGGTGTTCTCCATGATGTCCAGCTCGCCGACCGCCGGCCAGTTCCAGTAGTTGCCGCGGTAGGGGGCGCCCAGCATCCAGAACGCCGGCCAGTAGCCCTTGGCGGCGGCGCCGGTGACGTTCGGCACCTGGATGCGCGACTCGACGCGGAGCTTGCCGCCGGCCGGGGGCTGGAAGTCGGTGCGGTTGGTCTCGATCCGGCCGGAGGTCCAGTTGCCGGCCGCGTCCCGCCGGGGCGTGATGCGGAGGTTGCCGTTGCCGTCGAGTGCGACGTTGTCCGTGCTGTTCGTCATCGTCTCGATCTCGCCGGTGCCCCAGCCCGCTGGGCCGCCCGGGTAACCCCGGCCGGTCGCGTACTGCCAGTCGGAGGTGTTGACGCCGGTGCCGGCGGCACCGTTGAAGTCGTCCAGGAACAGCTGCGTCCAGCCCGACGGGGGTGTCGGCGCGGAGGCGGTCGCGGACGGGGTCGCGACCGCGGAGGCGGCGACCGCGAGGCCGAGCGTGCTGACGACGGCGACGAACGCCCGCCGCAACGGGCGCCGTCTGCGGGAGGTGCCGGTGGTGTCGCTCATGTGGGGATGCCTCTCGGATCGGATGCGGGAGGGTGAGAGCGCTCTCAAAGTGCCGTCAATGTGCTCCACGCGACCCGGGGCGTCAAGAGGTAAAGCCGGGATTGGTGCGGAGGCGGTCGGTGAGTGCACAGCTTGAACGGGCCGGTGTCGAAGGGAAAGCGCGAGCGGGAAGGGAGGCATGCCTGATGGGCCTGCACCTGCATCGTGAGAGCGCTCTCACGCACCCTGTGGCGCGACAGCGGCGAGCCGCCGGACCGCGCTGTTGAACCACGGCTACCTGGGCACTCGGGGTGAACGCAGACCACCGGTCGAGGCAGCAGGAGGCATCCGTGGCCGTACGCCATCACCTGATCCGAGTCGGCCCGGGCGCCGTGTGGGACGTCCTCGCCGACGGCCACCGCTACGCGGAATGGGTGGTGGGCACCTCCGAGTCCCACCCGGTGCGCGGGCAGTGGCCGCGCACCGGCGCGGCGATCGGCTACGAGGTCCGTCTCGGCCCGGTGCGGCTCGACAACGAGACGGTCGTCCGCCACTGCGAGGAAGGCAAGCTGCTGGAGCTGGAGGCCCACGCCGGCGCGCTCGGCACGGCACGCATCGCGATCGAGCTGCGGCCCTGGGGCGAGCACTGCCTGGTGATCGTGGACGAGCATCCCCTGCGGGGCGCGGGCGGCCGGCTGCACAACGTCGGCTTCGAGGCGCTGATCCAGCTCCGCCACCGCGCCATGCTGTCCCGGCTGGCCAAACTGTGCGAGGCCGAGGCGCGGGTCCCGGGAGGCACCCGCCGCGGCCTGGGCCAGGTGACCGTGGGGTCCGACGCGGACGGAACCGGCCATGCCTGACGCCGTGGTGATCGGCGCGGGTCCCAACGGCCTGGTGGCTGCCAACGTCCTCGCGGACGCCGGATGGAGCGTCGAGGTGCTGGAGGAACAGCCCGAACCGGGCGGCGCCGTCCGTCACGACCGGGGCGTGGACCCCGCCTTCGTCAACGACCTGTTCAGCTCCTTCTACCCCCTCGCGGCCGCCTCGCCCGTCCTGGCCGCGCTGCGCCCCGAGGAGCACGGGCTGCGCTGGAGCCACGCGCCCAGCGTGCTGGCCCACCCCCTCACCGACGGCAGCTGCGCCGTCCTGGACCGGAACATCGACACCACGGCCGCGTCCCTCGACACCTTCGAGCCGGGCGACGGAACCGCCTGGCAGCGGCTGCACCAGGTGTGGCAGAGCCTGCGCCCCGGCCTCCTGGACGCCCTGTTCACCCCGTTCCCGCCCCTGCGCGCCACGGCCCGGCTCGCACTGCGGCTGCGGGCCGCGGGCGGACTGCGCGTGGCCCGCTCCCTGGTGCTGCCGGTGCGGCGCCTGGGGGAGGAGGAGTTCCGCGGCCAGGGCGGACGGCTGCTGCTGGCCGGCAACGCCCTGCACGCCGACCTCGCCCCCGAGTCGGCCGGCAGCGGCGGCTTCGGCTGGCTGATGGCCATGCTGGGCCAGACCTACGGCTTCCCGGTCCCGGTCGGCGGTTCCGGCGCGCTGACCTCCGCCCTGGTCCGGCGTCTGGGGACCCGGGGCGGACGGGTCCGGTGCGGGCAGCGCGTCGAGCACGTCGTCGTGCGCGGCGGGCGGGCCGTCGGTGTGCGCACGGCGGGCGGTGACGCGGTGCCGGCCCGCCGGGCGGTACTCGCGGACGTGTCGGTGCCCGCCCTGTACGGCGAGCTGGTCGACCCCGCTCACCTGCCCACCCAACTCCTCGACGACCTGCGGCGCTTCCAGTGGGACTTCGCCACGTTCAAGGTCGACTGGGCTCTCGACGGGCCGGTGCCCTGGCAGAGCGAGGCGGCGTCCCGGGCCGGCACCGTGCACCTCGCCGACGGCATGGACGAGCTGACCCGCTTCACCGCGCAGATCGCCATGCGGCAGGTCCCGGACCGGCCGTTCACGATCTTCGGCCAGATGACCACCTCCGACGCCACCCGCTCCCCCCGGGGCACCGAATCGGCCTGGGCGTACACCCACATCCCGCACGAGATCCGCGGCGACGCCGCCGACGAGGGCATCACCGGCCGCTGGGACACCAAGGACCAGGAACTCATGGCCGACCGCGTCGAACGCCAGGTGGAGCGCTTCGCACCCGGCTTCCGCTCACTGATCCGGGGCCGCCGCATCCTGGCGCCACCGACCCTGGAGGTGCTCGACGGCAATCTCGCGGGCGGCGCCATCAACGGCGGCACCACCGCCATGCATCAGCAGCTCGTGTTCCGCCCCCTGCCCGGTACCGGCCGCCCGGAGACCCCGGTACCGGGCCTGTACCTCGCCTCCGCCGGAGCCCATCCCGGCGGCGGGGTGCACGGTGCGCCGGGGGCCAACGCCGCCCGGGCCGCCCTGCGCCGCAACCGGGCTCCCGGCCTGGCCGCCGGGGCCCAGCGGCTCCTCGCCCACCGCGACCGCACCGGAGCCAGGCGCTGAACCCGGCCCTCCGGGGCAGGGCCGGTGCCGGAAGGAAGGGCAGCCCATGGCCGGCAGTCCGCTCGCCGAGCGCACGATCGTCGTCACCGGAGCCGCCCGCGGCGTGGGCGCGGCCGTGGCCCGCGAGGTCGCCCGGCGCGGCGCCCGGGTCGCGCTCGTCGGCCACGAGAAGAGCCGGCTGGACGCGGTCGCCGCCTCCCTGCCGGGCCCGGCCCTCGCCCTGGAGGCCGACGTCACCGACCTCTCCGCGCTGGAAGCAGCGGCGGACACCGTGCGGGAGCGACTCGGCCCGCCCTCGGCCGTGGTGGCGAACGCCGGCATCGCCGAGGGCGGCGCACTCCTCGCCTCGGACCCGGCAGCCTGGCGCCGCGTGATCGACGTCAACCTCACCGGCAGCGCCCAGACGGCCCGGGCGTTCCTGCCGGACCTGCTCGCCACGGCGGGCTACTTCCTCCAGGTCGCCTCCCTGGCCTCGATCGGCGCCGCCCCGCTGATGAGCGCCTACTGCGCCTCCAAGGCGGGGGTCGAGGCCTTCGCGCACTCGCTGCGCGCGGAGGTGGCGCACCGCGGGGTCGGGGTGGGCATCGCCTACCTCAACTGGACGGACACCGACATGATCCGTGACGCCGACCAGTACGACGTCCTGCGCGAACTGCGCCTGCACATGCCGCCACCGGCCCGCCGCGTGTACCCCGTGGGCACCGTCGCCGCCCGCCTGGTCACCGGCATGGAGCGCCGCCGTACGGCCGTCTACGCACCGGCGTGGCTGCGCCTCGCCCAGCCGATCCGCCCGGCCATGCCCCCGGTGGTCCTGCGCGTCGCGCGCCGCGCACTGCCCCGTTTGGAGGCTTCGGGCCCGGTCCGCTACACCGGACCGCTCGGCGCCGGGGGCCGGGCCGACCGCGCGGCGAACGGGCCGGGTTCCTGAAGCATTCCGGCCCGAAACGCCCGCACGGGCGAGGCATGCCGGACACTGGTCAGCAGGAGAAGGGAGGCCGCCCGTGCTGACCGGAGTCCGTGAACAGCTGGGCCAGGCCCTGTTCCGCCGCGTCGCGGGACCCGGTGGACCCGCGACCCGTGCCCGTATCCACCACACGCCCGGCCCGCGCTGGTTCGCACCGGACCGGCCGATCCGCACGGTCCACGGCGACGCCTCGATGTTCATCGGCGGGCTGACCGCCCTGCTCCTGCAGTCGCTGCACCCGCTCGCGATGGCGGCGGTCGCCGGCCACTCCGGCTTCCGCGGCGACCCGTGGGGCCGCCTGCAGCGCACCAGCACCTTCCTGGCCGTGACGACGTACGGAACCGCCACGGACGCCCAGGAGGCGGTCGACCACGTGCGCGGCATCCACGAACGGATCCGCGGCACGAGCGCCGAGGGCGTGCCGTACCACGCGGCCGACCCGCATCTGCTGGGCTGGGTGCACGCCGCCGAGACGGACAGCTTCCTGCGCGCCCATGCACGCTACGGGTCCCGGCCCCTGGACGCCGCCGGCTACGACGCCTACGTCGCCGACACCGCGCGCGTCGCCGAGGCGCTGGGGGCGGTCGACCCGCCGCGCGACCGCGGCGAACTGGCCGAGCGCCTGACCGCCTACCGGCCCGAACTGCGGGCCACGCCCGAGGCCAGGGCAGCCGCCCGCTTCCTGCTGTTCCAGCCGCCCCTGCCCCTCCCCGTACGGCCCTTCTACGGCGGGCTGGCCGCGAACGCCGTGACCCTGCTCCCGCCCTGGGCACGCGGCATGCTGTGGCTGCCCCGGGTCCCGGTCGTCGAGGACCTCGCGGTACGCCCCACCGGCCGCGCCCTGACCCGGACCATCCGCTGGGCCATGACCCCGGCCCGGGAAGCCTGAACCCACGGCGTCCGTCGAGCCCCGCCGCCGCTCAGGGCTGCCACCCCAGCGCCCGCGAGATCCCGCGCGCCGCAACCCGCACCGCCGGGCCCAGCACCGGGACCTGGGCGTCCGCGTGGGGCACCACGATCGACACGGCGGCGGTCACCGTGCCGTCCGCGCCGCGCACCGGC
>NZ_JAIGQA010000013.1:38892-78647 GCF_019733245.1 Streptomyces sp. WAC04114 | reverse complement strand
CCGCCCTGGTCGAGCCGGAACGGCGGGTACTGGTCCGTCAGCAGCGCGGCGTACGCCGACACCCGGGCCGCCCAGCGGGCGAGACCGATCAGGAAGTCGAAGAGGTGCCGCGGGTAGCGGGCCGTGAAGAGCAGGATGACGACGGCCACCAGGGAGAGGAACGGCATCAGCCCGCCGCCCCGCCACTCGTCCCCGCTGCCCCAGTCGCCCCCCACGAACATCGCGACGACGATGTACTGCGGGATCGCCAGCAGCCACCACTTCACCAGGACCAGCCCGCGGGACAGCCGCTCGGGGTAGACCACGTCGAAGCGCGCCGGGTAGTCGGGCACGTCGGCGAGGGTGAACGGCGGGTACCGGTCGGTGCCGAGGGCGGTGTGCGCGTAGTAGCTGACGCGCCAGTTCCAGCGCAGCACGCCGACGCTGTAGTCGAAGAGGGGCCGCGGGTAGCGGGCGGTGAACAGGATCGCGAAGAAGGCGATCACGGTCACGACGACGAACCCGATCCACAGGAACACCAGCACGATGTAGTGCGGGATGGCGAGCAGCCACTTCACCAGCCACATCCACCGGGACAGGCGGGGATCGACGGACGCCTCAAGACGCACGGGTGACGCGGTGACAGGGATCATGTGGCGGCTCTCCTCTCCACCTGCAGACTCGCAAGCGAGGAGGAGCCCCGCGACCCGGGCGGGGCCGTTCGCGCGGCGGAGGCCGCCCGCGCGCCCCGCGCCGGTGCCACTACGCCGGGACGGCGGCTCCGGCGTCCGGCTCGTCGGCCCCCGGCCCCCCGGGCCTCTGTTCGCCGGTGCCCGCCTCGCCCGCCGGATCGACGAGCTGCTCACGCACGTAGTTCCAGACCACCGCGATCAGCGCCGCGATGGGCACGGCGAGCAGGCTGCCCACGATGCCGGCCAGGCTGCCGCCCAGGGTCACCGCGAGCAGCACCACGGCCGCGTGCAGGCCGAGCCCGCGGCTCTGGATCATGGGCTGGAAGACGTTGCCCTCGAGCTGCTGCACCACGACGATGATGGCCAGCACGATCAGCGCGTCCGTCAGCCCGTTGGACACGAGCGCGATGAGCACCGCGACGAAGCCGGCGAACAGCGCGCCGATGATCGGCACGAACGCCGAGACGAAGGTCAGCACCGCCAGCGGCAGCACCAGCGGGACACCCAGGATCCACAGGCCCAGGCCGATCAGGACGGCGTCGAGCAGACCGACGGCCGCCTGGGACCGCACGAAGGCACCCAGGGTGGCCCAGCCGCGGTCGAACACGGCCGGGACGTCGGTGGCGAGCCGGCCGGGCAGCTGACGGGACAGCCACGGCAGGAACCGCGGGCCGTCCTTGAGGAAGAAGAACATCAGGAAGAGCGCGAGGACGGCGGTGACGACGCCGTTCACCACGGTGCTCACGCCCGTGACGACAGCGCCCACCATGCTGCCGACACCTTCCTGGGCGCGCGAGACCGCGCTGTCGAAGGCCTTGTTGATCTGCGCGTCCCCGATGTTCAGCGGCGGCCCGGCGGCCCACTCGCGCAACCGCTGGATGCCCTCCACGACACCGTCCGTCAGCTCCCCCGACTGGGACGCCACCGGCACGGCGATCAGCGCCACCACACCCACGGCGACCAGCAGGAACAGCACGGTCACGACCGACGCGGCCAGCGCCGGCGGCCACCCGCGCCGGCGCAGGAACCGGGCGGCGGGCCAGGTCAGCGTGGTCAGCAGCAGCCCGACCACCAGCGGCCACACCACCGACCACATCCGGCCCAGCAACCACAACGCCACGGCGGACATGGCGAACACCAGCAGCAACTCGGCGGAAACCCGCGCGGAAATCCGCAGCGCGGCACGGGACCTGTCGGAATTCAGGGGCGCAGTCACGCAGGGCACCCTACGGGCTGACCGGGCGCCCGCAGCAGCCCCGTACCTCGGGAACGGCCCGTCAGCGCACGGTGTACATGCTGAAGATGTGCAGCGCCGCTTCGATCTGTGCCCGTGTGCGGTCGTCGGGGTCCCCCGTGATCCGCACGAAGACCACGGACGAGCCGGGGTCGTCCGCGACCAGCAGCGTCAGCGGCACCCTGCCCGACAGCGGGTAGTCGTACCAGCCGTCGGGCTTCTCGACGTCGGTGTCGGCCAGGGCGTTGCCGACGGCCTGCCAGTCCAAGTCGTCGAACTTGTAGCCCGAGAACTCCGCGACGGTCTCGCAGAAGGGCCGCAGCCCCTCCTCGAAGATCCAGCCCCCGCCGAAGCTCTCAGGATCAGCCACCGGCCCTCCCCAGACCGACCGGGCAGGACACTCCCGTCCCGCCGATGCCGCAGTAGCCCGCGGGGTTCTTGTCCAGGTACTGCTGGTGGTAGCCCTCCGCCGGGTAGAAGGGGCGGCCCTCGGTGGTGACGATCTCCGTGGTGACGGTGCCGTAGCCGGAGGACGTCAGGACCTTCTGGTAGGCCTCGCGGGAGGACTTGGCAGTGGCCTCCTGGGCGGGGGTGTGGGTGTAGATCGCCGAGCGGTACTGCGTGCCCACGTCGTTGCCCTGGCGGAAGCCCTGCGTGGGGTCGTGCGACTCCCAGAACGTCTTCAACAGGCGCTCGTACGAGATCTGCTCCGGGTCGAAGACCACGCGTACGACCTCGGTGTGGCCGGTCAGGCCCGAGCAGACCTCCTCGTACGTGGGGTTCTCGGTGTGGCCGCCCTGGTAGCCGACGAGGGTCGTCCACACACCGGCCGGGAGCTGCCAGAACTTGCGCTCGGCGCCCCAGAAGCAGCCCAGGCCGAAGTCGGCGGTCTCCAGGCCCTCGGGGTACGGGCCGAGCAGCGGGGTGCCGAGGACGGTGTGGCGGTCGGGGACCGTGAACGCCGGCTCCGGGCGCCCGGGCAGCGCCTGCTCGGCGGTCGGCAGCTGGGGCGTACGGTTGTGCAGGAACATGCGGTCTCCAATCGGGGCGACGCACTGCTCAACGCCCCGTGACCGCCCGGAATTCCGGCGGGGTCCGGGCGGGCGGGGGCGTTCCGGGTCCTCCTCGGGGCTCAGTGCGGCAGGGTGGCCGGGCTGCCGCCGTTCGCCTCGTAGCCCGCCACCGCCAGCGCCCGGTACACCGCGAACTCCGCGGCCGGGTCGGCCGACAGGGTCCAGGGCAGGGCGCCCACGTGACCGTCGATGTGGATCAGCTGGTTCATGGCCTCCGACCAGCGCTCACTCCGGACCAGGAAGAAGACCAGCAGGTGCCGCACATGCGCCAGCATCGGGTCGTCGGCGCGGGCCGAGTGCACCGCGTGCAGCGCGCCGTGCACCGCCTTCGTGACGACCTCGCTCTGCCAGAAGCTCGCCACGAGGGTCACCTCGGGGAGGTGCTCGAACACCGCGAAGAGGGGCATCGCCGAGAGGAGGGAGCCCCGGGGCGCACGGGCCGCGGCGGCCTCGGCGAACGCGTACGCCTCGGCCCGGGAGCCGTGCCAC
The DNA here is from genome assembly GCF_019733245.1 of Streptomyces sp. WAC04114. NCBI lineage: Bacteria > Bacillati > Actinomycetota > Actinomycetes > Kitasatosporales > Streptomycetaceae > Streptomyces > Streptomyces sp. WAC04114. The sequence continues at coordinate 75,180 of NZ_JAIGQA010000013.1, read as the reverse complement.
TTCTCGCACCAGTAGTGCAGCGCGGCCAGATGCGCCCCCATGTGGGCCGGGGCGCGGTCCAGGATCTTCAGCCAGACCTGCTCGAAGTCCTTCTGGGAGTAGCCGAGCCCGCGGGCCACCGACAGCTCGACGATGTACGGGATCGGGTCACCGGGGGCGAGCAGCGCCGCCTCGCCGCACGCCGTCCGCGCCTCCTCCATGATGATCCGGAATTCGTCCGTCCCCGGCGTCGCCGTCCGCCAGGCCTGCTGCACCAGGAACTCGGCGTGCACCGCCGCACCGCCCGCGTCCTTCGGCGCCTCGGCCCGCCACACGCGCAGCCACTGCCCGCCCGGCGCCTCGCTCACCCCGCCGGGCCGCCGCGAGAGCTCCAGCGAGGCCGCGCCCGCGAAGGCCTGCACGCGCTGCCAGCGCCGCTCGCCCTCGGTCTCCGTGCCCGCCAGGAGCTGCTGCGCGGCACGGTGGTCCTGGGTGCGCTGCACCACGTCCAGGACGTCCAGCAGGTCCTGGTCGGGGCCCGGCATGCGGATGTCGAGCTCCTCCTCGCGGACGAAGCCGTAGTTCGCCGGGTCCGCCGCGTCCGGGTGGTCGGGCGAGACCAGCCCTATCGCACCACCGCGCCTGCGCCGCAGGAAGGGGAGCAGCACGAAGCCCAGCATGACCAGCGCGATCAGGACCCACAGAATCTCCATGCAACAAGCGAACCAGACCGCGCCGACAATTGGCCAACCTGCTCCCGGAACCTGTGGAAAACCCTGGCCCGCGCCCTCCCTCGACCTGTGGAAAAACCCGGCGCGCCCCGTCCCCCGGCACGCGTCGCGTATGCGCACTACCCTCGGTGCTCATGAGCGACAGGCACATCAGTCAGCACTTCGAGACGCTCGCGATCCACGCGGGCAACACCGCCGACCCCCTGACGGGCGCGGTCGTCCCGCCGATCTACCAGGTCTCGACCTACAAGCAGGACGGCGTCGGCGGCCTGCGCGGCGGCTACGAGTACAGCCGCAGCGCCAATCCCACCAGGACCGCGCTGGAGGAGAACCTCGCCGCCCTCGAGGGCGGCCGCCGCGGGCTCGCGTTCGCGTCCGGGCTGGCGGCCGAGGACTGCCTGCTGCGTACGCTGCTCGGCCCCGGGGACCACGTGGTCATCCCGAACGACGCGTACGGCGGCACGTTCCGTCTGTTCGCCAAGGTCGTCGCCCGCTGGGGCGTGGAGTGGTCGGTCGCCGACACGAGCGACCCGGCCTCCGTGCGGGCCGCCCTCACCCCGAAGACCAAGGTCGTCTGGGTGGAGACCCCCTCCAACCCGCTGCTCGGCATCACCGACATCGCCGCGGTCGCCCAGGTCGCCCGGGACGCGGGCGCCCGCCTCGTCGTCGACAACACCTTCGCCACGCCCTACCTGCAGCAGCCGCTGTCGCTGGGCGCGGACGTCGTCGTGCACTCGCTGACCAAGTACATGGGCGGTCACTCCGACGTCGTCGGCGGCGCCCTGGTCACCGCCGACGCCGGCCTCGGCGAGGAACTGGCCTTCCACCAGAACGCGATGGGCGCGGTCGCCGGGCCCTTCGACTCCTGGCTGGTACTGCGCGGCACCAAGACCCTCTCCGTGCGCATGGACCGGCACAGCGAGAACGCCGTGAAGGTCGCCGACATGCTCACGCGGCACGCGCGCGTGACGAGCGTGCTGTACCCGGGCCTGCCGGAGCACCCCGGTCACGAGGTCGCCGCGAAGCAGATGAAGTCGTTCGGCGGCATGATCTCCTTCCGCGTCGCGGGCGGCGAGGAAGCGGCCGTCGAGGTGTGCAACCGGGCGAAGATCTTCACGCTGGGCGAGTCCCTGGGCGGCGTCGAGTCGCTGATCGAGCACCCGGGCCGCATGACGCACGCCTCCGTGGCCGGTTCGGCCCTGGAGGTCCCGGCCGACCTGGTGCGGCTGTCCGTCGGCATCGAGAACGCCGAGGACCTGCTGGAGGACCTGCAGCAGGCGCTCGGCTAGCCAGACCGGCTCCTCCGCGGGGTCACCAGCCGGTCAGGGGTGGAGTCGTGTCGGACGGCGGCACCACCCAGGGGCGGGCGGTCAGCGCCCACACGGTGAACGCCACGGCCGCCGCGAGCAGCAGCAGCCACATCACACGGCGGGCGAGCGTCCGGCGCCGCAGCATCCGCCCGCCGCGGCGCACCGCCTCGGTGTGGATCTCGGGCGGCACGGGCCGCGGCGCCTGCTCCAGGAGCCGCCGTACGGTCGCCTCGCGGTCGTTGCCGCTCATGCCGCGCTCCGAACGCCGCCCGGGCTCATGACCGCACCGCCTTCGCGGCCGTCACCGCGGACGCCGGGCCCCGCGACCCGTGCAGCAGAACCGATGTCGCTCGGTGGCCGATCGCCCGTACGCGTTCGGGGGACAGGCCCAGCAGGGCCGCCGTCTGCTCCTCGGCGACGCCCTCGTAGAGCCTGAGGACCAGGATCAGCCGTTCCTGGGGGGTGAGCGGGGCCAGGGGGCTCGCGGGATGCGGCCGGGAGCGGCCGAGCGCGCCGTAGTGGTGCCACGTGCCGCGCGCGAAGCGGGTGGCCAGGTACTGGCGGGTGCGGTCGTAGGGATCCTCGCCGTGCAGCCGGTCCCAGCTCGCGTAGGTGTGCGCCAGCGACAGCGTCAGCAGGCGCCGTGCGCGGGGGTTGTCGTCGGGGGCCTCGGCGGTGAGCAGCGTGGCGGCGTGCAGCAGCCGCCCGGCCGCGCCCGCGACGAACGCCTCGAACTCCCGGGCGCGACGGGTGGCCCGGGACGCATGCCGCTCCAGCACCGCGCCTCCCGCCTGACGGCGACCCTGAGGATGCGGGCACCCGGCCGCGCGCGACGGGGGCCCGGTCTCATATCAGGCCAGGTACGGCCCCGAGGTCAAGAGCCGCGCACGGCTGGTGCGGCGCCACGCACGCGTGGAGCCCGGGCCGTGGCACCGGATTCCGCGCCCTGTGCGGTACGGCGGTCAGGACTCCGGCGGCCGGTACGGCGGTCAGGCCTCCGGCTGGGCCTCCGGCCCGGGCACCCCCTGTGCCGCCATCCGGGAGGACAGCGCGGTGTTGAAGCGCGTGAGGAGGTCGCAGAACGCCTCGCGCTCGTCGGGCTCCCAGTCGTGGGTCAGCTCGGCCATCAACTGGCGCCGGGAGGAGCGCACTTCCTCCAGGCGGGCCTGCCCGCGCGGGGACAGCTGGAGCACCACCGCGCGCCCGTCCTCGGGGTGGGAGGTGCGCTTGACCAGGCCGGTGTCGACGAGGGGAGCCACCTGCCGGGTGACCGTCGAGGAGTCGATCCCCATGCTCGCGGCGAGCGCCTTGACGCCCATCGGGCCTTCTTTGTCGAGGCGGTTGAGCAGCAGGTACGCGGCGCGGTCCATGGAGTTGCGCACCTGCCCGACTCCGCCGAGCCGGGTCTGTTCGGCACGGCGGGCGAACAGCGCCACCTCGTGCTGCAGCGTGTCGAGAAGACCGGTGTCACCGACGGTCGTCATGTCCATCGACATTTCAGGTGTTGTGGGCATGGCCGGGGGCTCACTTCGTGGAGGGCTGGCAGATTGGGGGACAGGGTACGCGGCCGGAAGGCGGGCCGTACCGGCGCTGCGCAAAGCGGGTCTCGGAGGTTGGTCACAACGGTCGTTCCCGCCTGTGAACTGCGATGCTGGAGTCATGAGCTACAGCACGGCTGACTCCTTTCGGCCCGTCACCCTCGACGACGTGCGCGGCGCGCAGAAGATGCTCTCGGGTGTGGCGCGGGTGACCGCGATGGAAGGCAGCAGGCACCTGTCCCAGACGGCCGGTGCGCCGGTGCATCTCAAGTGCGAGAACCTCCAGCGGACGGGCTCGTTCAAGCTGCGCGGCGCGTACGTCCGGATCGCCGGTCTGCTGCCGGAGGAGCGCGCCGCCGGTGTGGTCGCCGCCAGCGCCGGCAACCACGCGCAGGGCGTCGCCCTCGCGTCCGCCCTGCTCGGCGTGCACTCCACGGTGTTCATGCCGAAGGGCGCCCCGCTGCCGAAGGTCAGCGCCACCCGGGACTACGGGGCCGAGGTGCGGCTGCACGGCCAGGTGGTCGACGAGACGCTGGCCGCAGCGCAGGAGTACGCGGCCGAGACGGGCGCGGTGTTCATCCACCCCTTCGACCACCCCGACATCATCGCGGGCCAGGGCACGGTGGGTCTGGAGATCCTGGAGCAGTGCCCCGAGGTGCGCACCATCCTCGTCGGCATCGGCGGGGGCGGGCTGGCCGCCGGGATCGCCGTGGCGGTGAAGGCGCTGCGGCCGGACGTGCGGGTGGTGGGCGTGCAGGCGGCGGGCGCGGCGGCCTACCCGCCCTCGCTGGCGGCGGGCCGGCCGGTGTCGGTCGAGAACCCGGCGACGATGGCCGACGGCATCAAGGTCGGGCGGCCCGGTGACGTGCCGTTCGGGATCGTCGGCGAGCTGGTCGACGAGGTGCGCACGGTCAGCGAGGACGAGCTGTCCGCGGCGCTGCTGCTGTGTCTGGAGCGGGCCAAGCTGGTCGTCGAGCCGGCCGGGGCGAGCCCGGTCGCGGCGCTGCTGAGCGCGCCCGGCGCCTTCGAGGGGCCGGTCGTGGCGGTGCTGTCCGGCGGCAACGTCGATCCGGTGCTGATGGAGCGGGTGCTGCGGCACGGCATGGCCGCGCAGGGCCGCTACCTGGCGGTCCGGCTGCGGCTGACGGACCGGCCCGGTGCCCTTGCCACTCTTCTGGGCGTGTTGTCAGTGGTCGACGCTAACGTCCTCGACGTGAGCCACGTCCGAACCGACCCGCGGCTCGGGCTCACGGAGGCGGAGGTCGAGCTGCACCTGGAGACGAAGGGCCCGGCACACTGCGCCGAGGTGGGTCAGGCGCTGCGCGAGGCGGGCTACACGGTCATCGGCTGACCGCACGGACCTCGGCCGGCCCGGCGCCGCAGCGGCCCAAGATCCTTTCGTCTCACGGAGAGCAACGAGGAAAAACTCATTGTAAGACGCGATACATCGCGTTATGGTGTGTCGGTGAGAAGCCTCACCGGACGTCTGTCCGGTCATCCCCGAAGACGTGGAGACTCATATGCCAGGCGCCATCTACGCCGAAGGTCTCGTCAAGACCTTCGGTGACGTAAAGGCCTTGGACGGCGTCGACCTCGACGTGCCCGAGGGTACGGTCCTCGGCCTGCTCGGGCCGAACGGCGCGGGCAAGACCACCACCGTCCGCTGCCTGACCACCCTGCTGCGACCCGACAGCGGGCGGGCGGTCGTCGCGGGCATCGACGTGCTCAAGCAGCCCGACGCGGTCCGCCGCTCCATCGGGCTGTCCGGCCAGTTCGCGGCCGTCGACGAATACCTGACCGGCCGGGAGAACCTCCAGATGGTCGGCCAGCTGTACCAGATGCGCGCCAAGGCGGCGAAGGAGCGCGCGGCCGAACTGCTGGAGCAGTTCCACCTCGCGGACGCCGCCGACCGCCCCACCAAGACCTACTCGGGCGGCATGCGCCGGCGCCTCGACCTCGCGGCGGCCCTGGTCGTCTCGCCGCCCGTGATGTTCATGGACGAGCCGACGACCGGCCTCGACCCCCGAAACCGCCAGCAGCTGTGGGAAGTCATCAAGCAACTGGTCTCCGGCGGCACCACGCTGCTGCTCACCACGCAGTACCTGGAGGAGGCCGACCACCTGGCCCACGACATCGCGGTGGTCGACCACGGCAAGGTCATCGCCAAGGGCACCTCCGACCAGCTCAAGGCCCGCACCGGGGGCGAGCGCGTCGAGGTCGTGGTGCACGAGCGCGAGCACATCCAGCCCGCCGCCGAGGTCCTCGCCGGCTTCGGCAAGGGCGAGACCACGGTCGAGGAGCACATGCGCAAGCTCACCGCCCCCGTCACCGGCGGCGCCAAACTCCTCGCCGAGGTCATCCGGGAACTGGACGCCCGGGGCATAGAGATCGACGACATCGGCCTGCGCAGGCCCACCCTCGACGACGTCTTCCTGTCCGTGACGGGACACGTGGCCGAGATCAAGGACCAGGAGAACGACAAGGAGGCCGCCCAGTGAGCGCCGCCACCGACCCCGTGCGGGTCGCGCCCACCGCGAACCCGGTCAGCCGGTCTTCACGCTTCACTGCGTCGAGCATTCGAGGTCAGCACCCGAGTGCAACGAAGGGGTGTCCCGCATGAGCATGGTTGCCGACTCGCTGGTCATCGCCCGCAGGAACCTGATTCGTATGACCAGGATTCCTGAGATGGTCCTTTTTGGGGTCATTCAGCCAGTAATGTTTGTGGTCCTGTTCACGTACGTCTTCGGCGGCTCGATGAGCATCGGGGGGTCCACCGATCCGGACGTCTACAAGAACTTCCTGATGGCCGGCATCTTCGCCCAGACGGTGACCTTCGCGACCGCGGGATCGGCCGCTGGCATCGCGGACGACATGCAGAAAGGGCTCGTCGACCGCTTCCGCTCCCTACCGATGGCCCGCGGCGCGGTGCTGACGGGTCGGACCGTTGCGGACCTCGTGCAGACCTGCATCACGCTGACTGTCCTGGCGATCGTCGCGCTGATCGTCGGATGGCGCACTGGCTCAGCCGAGCCGACCAATGCAGGCCGAGTCCTGGGAGCCTTCGGACTGCTCCTCCTCCTCGGCTACGCCTTCACGTGGATCGGGGCCCTGATCGGGCTCGCGGTCCGGACCCCGGAGGCGGCAACTTCGGGTGGGATCATCTGGCTGTTCCCGGTGACGTTCATCTCGAACGCCTTCGTCGACTCCAGCCAGATGACGCCCTGGCTGCGGCACATCGCGGAGTGGAACCCGTTCAGTGCGACGGTGCAGGCGTGCCGCGAACTGTTCGGCAACCCGGGGGTGGTCCAGTCCGACGCCTGGCCCATGCAACATCCGGTCTGGGCGTCCCTGATCTGGTCCGCTTTGATTGTTGCGATCTTCCGGACTCTTGCCGTGCGGAAGTACCGGGCGGCGGAAGGCTGACCGGTTCCGCCCTCGCGGAGGAAGAGGCAACGCCTGGCCCATGCAGCACCCCGTCTGGGCCTCGCTGATCTACTCGATCCTGATCCTGGTGGTCTTCCGGACCCTGGCGGTGCGCAAGTACCGCTCGGCGACGGCATGATCATGCCCCCGGCGCCGCTGCGGCACCGGGGGCAGACCAGGGTTCGGAAAGGGCGGGTCAGCCCTCGTACGGCTCGGCCTTGAGGATCTTCACCAGGGCCTTCTTGCCGTTCGGCAGCTCGTACTCCGCGTCCTCGCCGACCTTGTGGCCGATCACGCCGGTGCCCAGCGGGGACTGCGGCGAGTAGGTCTCGATGTCGGAGCTCGCGTACTCACGGGACGCGAGCAGGAACGTCAGCGTGTCGTCCTCGTCGCCGTCGAATGCGATCGTGACGACCATGCCGGGCGCCACCGCGCCGTCCGCCGCGGGAGCCTCGCCGACCTTGGCGTTCTCGAGGAGCTGGGTGAGCTGGCGCACACGGAGCTCCTGCTTGCCCTGCTCCTCCTTGGCCGCGTGGTACCCGCCGTTCTCACGCAGGTCGCCCTCTTCGCGCGCCGCGGCGATCTTCGCGGAGATCTCCGCCCGCGCGGGACCAGTAAGGTGCTCAAGCTCAGCCTTGAGCTTGTTGTACGCCTCCTGGGTCAGCCAGGTGACGTTCTCGCTGGTCTGGGTCACAGGTGCTCCTCGTAGGTACTGGGAATACAAAGCATCGCCCTACCCAGAAGAATGTTCCTTCACGGAAGGGCGAAACCACGAGCCTAACAATTCGGGGGCCCAAGGGGGAGGACATAAGCCACCAGATTTACGTCAATGCAGGTCACGCACTACGTATTCCAGGTGATGCCCGGTTGTTGTCAGCCGGTGTGGCAGCCCAGCAGCTCGGCCGTCGTCCCCGGGGAGGTCGTGCGGAGCGTGACGACCTTGTCGATGCGGGTCCCGTCCCCGTCGAAACGGAAGTCGGCCCGGCCCACCTCGGCCCCGTTCTCGGCCTGCGAGCGCACGGTGCAGTAGCCGTCGGTGCCGGCGTCCTTGCGGACCTCCAGATGCACCCGCACGGACTCCTTGCCCGGCTCGAAGCTGATCACCTCGGCGCTGATCTCGTTCTTGGCGACGTAGTGGTAGCCGAACCAGCCGACGAGCCCCAGCAGCGCCACCGCGAGGACGGTGCCCACGACCTTGAGCGTGCGGTCGGCGCGCTCGTCCGAGGAGCGGCCGTATCGGCCCTCGGGCGGTCGCGTGCTCGCCGTGCTCATGATCGTCCTCCTGGCAGGGCCGGGACGAGGGTCCCGGAAGGGGCTCCGGGACCGGGCCCCGGAATTATTCGCCCCCCGATTCGGTCACTATAGAAGCCGCTGATTGCGCCGACGCACACAGGGCGCCGACTTACTGAGGATTGAGTCTTGACTGACCAGTTGCGACTGATGGCCGTTCACGCCCACCCCGACGACGAGTCGAGCAAGGGCGCGGCGACCATGGCGAAGTACGTGTCCGAGGGGGTGGACGTGCTGGTCGTGACCTGCACGGGCGGGGAACGCGGCTCCATCCTCAACCCGAAGCTGCAGGGCGACGCGTACATCGAGGAGCACATCCACGAGGTACGCAAGAAGGAGATGGACGAGGCCCGGGAGATTCTGGGCGTGAAGCAGGAATGGCTGGGCTTCGTCGACTCGGGCCTGCCCGAGGGCGACCCGCTGCCGCCGCTGCCGGAGGGCTGCTTCGCCCTGGAGGACGTGGATCACGCGGCCGGTGAGCTGGTGCGCAAGATCCGTGCCTTCCGTCCGCAGGTGATCACCACCTATGACGAGAACGGCGGCTACCCGCACCCCGACCACATCATGACCCACAAGATCTCCATGGTGGCGTTCGAGTCGGCCGCGGACACCGAGAAGTACCCGGAGGCGGAGTACGGTCCCGCCTACCAGCCGCAGAAGCTCTACTACAACCAGGGCTTCAACCGCCCGCGCACCGAGGCCCTGCACCAGGCGATGCTCGACCGCGGCCTGGAGTCCCCCTACGGGGACTGGCTCAAGCGATGGGAGGAGTTCGGCATGAAGCAGCGGACGCTGACCACGCACATCCCCTGCGCCGAGTTCTACGAGATCCGTGACAAGGCGCTGATCGCCCACGCCACGCAGATCGACCCGGACGGCGGCTGGTTCAAGGTGCCCATGGAGATCCAGAAGGAGGTCTGGCCGACGGAGGAGTACGAGCTGGCGAAGGCCCTCGTCGATACCTCCCTCCCCGAGGACGACCTCTTCGCGGGCATCCGGGACAATGCCTGACATGAGCGCAAGCGCAAGCCTGGCAATGACGCACCTCGTCTCCTTCGCCAAGGAGGTCGACGAGGACAAGGTCACCCCCGGCGTCCTCGGCTTCATCGTCTTCGCGGCGATGGCCCTGGCGGTGTGGGCCCTGATGAAGTCCATGAGCCGGCACATGAACCGGGTCGACTTCACCCAGGTCCCGGACCCGAAGGCCGACCAGCCGGAGGGGTCCCCGGCGGACGCGGACGCGAACACGGACGCGAAGGCGGACGCCGCGGAAGCCGAGTCCTCCGGCCAGGGCGCCAAGAAGCAAGGCTGACGTCCCCCCGGGGGGCACCACCCGTCGGTGGCCGGCACCGGCCGCCGCCGACGGGTGCGTGGAGCGCACTGCGGAGCGCGTCGACGGTCTGGTGTGTCCCCGGGGAGCGTCGCCGGAGGGGGTGTCCCGCGCTCCGAGGGGGCCACGCCTTCGACTCCACCCGTCGCCTCGCACTTGTCGAGGAGTGCCCGCCGGCGGGGCGCCTCGCGCAGAAGCAGCGCGGGAGCTGCTCGCCCTCGCGCGGAGCACCCTCGGGAGTACCGGGGCGGGCCCCCTCGTCGACGCGTCCGCCGAGGGCCCGCCCGTCCGGGGCTTTCGCTTTCCGGTCCAGAGGCACGCCCATCGCCGCGCGCACCGAGGAGCGCCGCCCATGTGTCGCCCGTAGCGTGAAGCGCCCGGGGCCCGGCGAATCCCTCGCCGACGCCGCCCGACGGCGCCCGGCCATGGCGCGGCGTGCCGCCGATCGGGACGGCCGCCCGCCCCCGGGTCTACGCCTTCGACTCCACCGCCACCCCCATCACCTCGCGTGCGTGCCGGTTCGGGACCATGCCCAGGCGCCAGGCCTGCCAGCCCGCCTCCAGGGTGACGCCCCGTTCCAGGAGGAGCTGGTACGCGTCGAGGTAGTCGTCCAGTTTCCGGTCGCGCAGGTCGTGGGTCGCGCGGGACAGCTGGGCCAGTTCCTCCTGTGCCACCGCCGTACCCACCTCCATGCCGCCGGGGGCCGCGTAGGGCAGGAGCGTGCAGCGCAGGAAGCGGGCCCAGTCCTCGCCCCGGCGGTCGCCGTAGGAGGCGAACAGCCGGACCGCCTCGTCGCACAGGGTCAGGGCCTGCTGGGTGCGGGCGTTGCCCGCGTCCACGACCGCCAGCTCCAGGCACGTCCAGGCCTCGCCGTGGGCGACGCCGATGCGCTGGAAGTCGGCCCGGGCGTCGACCAGCAGCTGACGGGCGAAGCCCGAATTGCGCAGGGAGCCGGTCTGGGCCGCCCGCTGGTCGCGGGTGACGCGGGCCGAGTGGTGGCGGGCGCAGGCCAGACCGTAGACGTCCCGCATGCGGGAGAACATCGTGCGGGCGCGCTCCAGCTCGCGGACGGCCTGATCGAGATCGCCCGTCTCCTCCAGGGCCTGGCCCAGGTAGTACAGCGTCCAGGCCTCACCGCGCGCGTCCTCGTTGTCGCGGTGCCGGGCTGCCGCCCCGCGCAGCTCCTCCACCGCCGGGGAGGTGTCCCCCGCGACCAGCAGCGCCCGGGCCAGCTGTGTCAGGGCCCAGGCCTCACCCCGGGCGTCACGGGTGCGGCCGTACAGCTCCAGGGCCGCCCGCAGCTCAGACTCGGCCCGCGGCACGTCGCCCATGCGCAGGCCCAGCTGGCCGAGCTGGAAGTGCGCCCACGCCTGGCCGTGCACGGACTCGCCCGCCCGGTGCAGCACCAGCGACTCGGTGAGCAGGTCCAGCGCCTCCGTCACCCGGGCCCGGTCCCGCTCCACCGCCGCCAGGGCGTGCATCGTCCACGCCCGGTCCGTGGCCAGCTCGGGCGAGGACTGCAGGGCGAGGGCCTCGCGGAGCTTCGCCGACGCCTCCGTCAGATTGCCCTGGTGGTGCAGGGTGATGCCCAGGGAGCACAGCGCGCGGGCGGCACCCGCGTCGTGGTGGGCCTCCCGGTAGAGGTCGACGACCGAGGCGAGGGTGGTGCGGGCCTTGTCGAGTTCGCCCAGCTGCCGCGCCGCGATACCGGTGCGCCACTGCACCGAGCGGACCAGCAGGCCCTCGTCCACCGCCTGCGCCAACTCGCTGATCTCGCCCAGGCGGTAGAGGTCGCCGCGCAGCAGGCAGTAGTCGCACAGCGCGCCCAGCAGGTTCAGCACCGCCGCCTGGTCCACGCCCTCGGCGTGCCGCAGCGCCGCCGTGATGAAGCTCGACTCGTCGTCCAGCCAGCGCAGCGCCTCGTCGAGGGAGGTGAAGCCGTACGGGCTGAAGCGGTTGGTGCGGGTGGACATGTTGCCGTCGACCATCCGCAGCACCGAGTCGGCCAGCTCGGCGTAGTTCACGATCAGCCGCTCCTGCGCCGCCGTCCGCTCGGCCGGATCCTCCTCGTCGAGGAGGCGGGCCTGGGCGAAGGAGCGGACCAGGTCGTGCAGCCGGTAGCGGTCGCCCCGGACGTGGTCGATCAGACCGGCCCGGGTCAGGACCTCCAGATGGCGTTTGGCCTCCGCCTCGTCCGTGGCCAGCAGCGCGGCGGCCGCGGCGGCCCCGAGCGAGGCCCGCCCGGCCAGGGCCAGCCGGCGCAGCAGCCGCCGTACGGTCTCCGGCTGGTCGGTGTAGCGCAGCCACAGGGCGCGCTCCACCGGCTCGACCGGGCCGTAGGCCTCGAGGTCGGTGGCCAGGGCGCGAGGTGAGCGCGGGCCGAGGCACGAGCCGGCGATGCGCAGCGCCAGCGGCAGCCCGCCGCACAGCTCCCGGACCCGGTCCGCGGACTCCGCGTCGTACGGCCCGGAACGATCCTGCGCCGCCGCGCCCAGCAGCTCCTCCGCACCCGCGGCGTCCAGCGGCGCCACCGGCAGCTGGTGCACCCGCGCGGGCAGGCCCTCCAGCTCCAGCGGGCCCCGCGCGGTCACCAGCACCAGGCTGTCGGAGCGCTCCGGGACCAGGGCGCGGATCTGCTCCGCGTCCGAGGCGTCGTCGAGGACGACCGTGACCGGCAGGCCCGTCAGATGCTGGTGGTACAGCTCGCTCAGCCGTTTGACCTGCTGGTCGGGGGAGGAGCGCTCGCGGAACAGCAGCTGCTCGCGGGGCGCGCCGAGCCGGTTCAGCAGATGCAGCAGGGCGTCGCGGGTGGACAGCGGGGACTCGCCCGGCCCGTCGGCGCGCAGGTCGACGACGCAGGCACCGCGGAAGTAGTCCTTCAGATCGTGCGTGGCGTGCACCGCGAGTGTCGTACGGCCGCTCCCGGCCGTGCCGTGCAGCACGACCACGGTCGGCTGCGTCTCCGTGCTCGCCCGGGCCGACTGCACCCATTGCCGGATCTGCGCCAGCTCGTGCCGCCGCCCGGCGAACGGCTCCGCCGGGCCCGGGAGCTGCGCGAAGGACTGCTCCAGCACATTGCGCCCGCGCGCCGCCGCGCTCTTGTCCGCGCCCCGCAGCCGTGGCGCCGTCTTCTTCGGCCCGGTCGAGGCCGCGAGCACCCGCTGCTGGTCCAGGAAGGGCCGGATGCCCCGCACCTCCAGCGCCGTCAGCCACTGGAGCCGCAGCTGTTCGGGCCCGCCGGGCTGGCTCACGGCCCCGGCGCGACGGCTCGCGGCCGGCACGTGCGACCCGACCACTTTCACCACCGTCGCCGCGGCCCCCACGACACCCACCGTCACACCCGCCCCGAGAGCGGTCCCGGTCCCCGTGCCCAGCGCCATGTCGGCGACCACGGCCGCGACCGCCGCCACGCCGGCCACCAGCAGCGGTGTTCCGGCACCCTCCCGGGCGTAACGCTGCCCGAAGGTCAGCTGCCCGGCCGCCGCCTCGTCCAGGGCGCGCGTGTAGGCCTCGTACTCCTCGCGCGCGCTCTGCGCCATGGTGTCGAGCCCGCCGCGCGCCCGCGCGAGCAGCACTTTCCCGTCGCTGCGCCCGCCCGAGCGGCGCACCTCCTCCTCGACGGCCCGCGCCAACAGCCGCTCGGCCTCCACCCGATGACTGTCCCGCATGTCAGGTCCCCCTCCGGCGGCAACGGCGCTGTCCCACCCGTTGCGGTCGTTCCCTCGGTCGTTTCCTTGGTCAAGTGTGCTGTGGACGGCGCACCGGGGCGAGGGGGCGTGCCCGGCCCGATTGTGTGAAGACCGGGGCGGGTTGGCGTGCCGCGCGCCCGGCGCCCGTGCCGGCGGGTGCGGCGCCCGCGCGACGCCTGACGCGTGAGGCGCCGGGTACTGCGGCAGGATGGACACCATGCCGAACCGACTGGCGCACGAGACGTCCCCGTACCTCCTTCAGCACGCCGACAACCCCGTCGACTGGTGGCCCTGGTCGTCCGAGGCCTTCGAGGAGGCCCGCAAGCGGAACGTGCCCGTCCTGCTCAGCGTCGGATACAGCAGCTGTCACTGGTGCCACGTCATGGCGCACGAGTCCTTCGAGGACGAGCAGACCGCCGAGTACCTCAACGCGCACTACGTGAGCGTGAAGGTGGACCGCGAGGAGCGCCCCGATGTCGACGCCGTCTACATGGAGGCCGTGCAGGCGGCGACCGGGCAGGGCGGCTGGCCCATGACTGTGTTCCTCACCCCCGACGCCGAGCCGTTCTACTTCGGCACGTACTTCCCGCCCGGTCCCCGCCAGGGCATGCCGTCGTTCCGGCAGGTGCTCCAGGGCGTGCACCAGGCGTGGGACGAGCGGCGGGAGGAGGTGGCCGAGGTCGCCGGGAAGATCGTCCGGGATCTGGCCGGGCGGGAGATCTCCTACGGCGACGCGCAGATCCCCGGTGAGGAGGAGCTCGCGCAGGCCCTGCTCGGGCTGACGCGGGAGTACGACCCGCAGCGCGGCGGTTTCGGCGGGGCGCCGAAGTTCCCGCCGTCCATGGTGCTGGAGTTCCTGCTGCGCCACCACGCCCGCACCGGCGCCGAGGGCGCTCTGCAGATGGCGCAGGACACCTGCGAGCGGATGGCCCGGGGCGGGATGTACGACCAGCTCGGGGGCGGTTTCGCCCGCTACTCCGTCGACCGCGACTGGGTCGTGCCGCACTTCGAGAAGATGCTGTACGACAACGCCCTGCTGTGCCGGGTGTACGCCCACCTCTGGCGCTCCACCGGCTCGGAGCTCGCGCGGCGCGTCGCCCTGGAGACCGCCGACTTCATGGTGCGCGAACTGCGCACGAACGAGGGCGGGTTCGCTTCCGCGCTGGACGCCGACAGCGACGACGGGACGGGCAGGCACGTCGAGGGCGCGTACTACGTGTGGACGCCCGAGCAGCTGCGCGAGGTGCTCGGCGAGCAGGACGCCGAGCTCGCGGCCCGGCACTTCGGTGTCACCGAGGAGGGCACGTTCGAGGAGGGCGCGTCCGTTCTGCAACTTCCGGTGCGGGACGGTCTGCTGGACGCGGAGAAGGCCGCCTCGATCCGTCAGCGGCTGCTCGCGGCGCGGTCCGAGCGGCCCGCGCCCGGCCGGGACGACAAGGTCGTCGCCGCCTGGAACGGCCTCGCGATCGCCGCGCTCGCCGAGACCGGCGCCTACTTCGACCGGCCCGACCTGGTCGAGGCCGCCGTCGCCGCGGCCGACCTCCTGGTCCGGCTGCACCTGGACGAGCAGGCCCGGCTCACCCGCACCAGCAAGGACGGCCACGCCGGCGCCAACGCCGGTGTCCTGGAGGACTACGCGGATGTGGCGGAGGGCTTCCTCGCGCTCGCGTCCGTCACCGGGGAGGGTGTCTGGCTGGAGTTCGCCGGGTTCCTGCTCGACCACGTCCTGGCCCGCTTCACGGACCCCGAGTCGGGCTCGCTGTACGACACCGCGGCCGACGCGGAGCGGCTGATCCGCCGCCCGCAGGACCCGACCGACAACGCGGCCCCGTCAGGCTGGACGGCGGCCGCGAACGCCCTGCTGAGCTATGCCGCGCACACCGGCTCCGACCCTCACCGCACCGCCGCCGAGCGGGCGTTGGGGGTCGTGAAGGCGCTGGGACCGCGGGTGCCCCGCTTCATCGGCTGGGGGCTGGCCGCGGCCGAGGCCGTGCTGGACGGTCCGCGCGAGGTCGCGGTCGTGGGTCCGGCCCTGGACGACGAGGGCACAAGGGCCCTGCACCGCACGGCACTTCTGGGCACCGCGCCCGGTGCGGTGGTCGCCGCGGGCGTTCCGGGGAGCGAGGAGTTCCCGCTGCTCGCGGACCGTCCGCTGGTCGGCGGTGAACCGGCCGCGTACGTCTGCCGTAACTTCACGTGCGACGCCCCGACGACCGAGCCTGACCGGCTGCGTACGGTCTTGAGTGGCTGAAGTCACGTATCAACGGAAACATGGTCTTTATCTGAACAGCCCCCGGGCTTCACAGTTCCCCCCTAATCTCTGCACAGTGACGTGGCGGACGAGGCCGCATCGGCCCACCGTCGCGAATGGGGGTTCTGGGATCTGGGGGGATCTGCTTGCTGACGTCTGTCTTCATCGCTGCCGTTTCACTTGCGCTGTTCTGGATGGCGGCGTTCACCCTGTGGTGGCAGATGCACGCCTGGCGCACGCCGGAAGTGCTCGCCTCCACGCGGTTCAGCAGTCCGGACGGGGACGAGCACGTCTCCTTCTCGCTGTTACTGCCCGCGCGCCACGAACAGGCGGTGCTGGACCACACGATCCAGCGGCTGCTGGAGTCGAGCCACACCGACTTCGAGATCATCGTGATCGTCGGGCACGACGACCCGGAGACCACCGCGGTGGCCGAGACGGCCGCCGCGCGTGACCCACGGGTCCGGGTCGTCGTCGACACCCACGAGAAGAAGAACAAGCCGAAGGCGATGAACACGGCGCTGCCGTACTGCCGCGGTGACGTCGTCGGGGTCTTCGACGCGGAGGACCAGGTCCACCCCGAGCTCCTCGCCCACGTCGACCACGCCTTCCGCACCACCGGCGCGGACGTCGTCCAGGGCGGGGTGCAGCTGATCAACTTCCACTCCAGCTGGTACAGCCTGCGCAACTGCCTGGAGTACTTCTTCTGGTTCCGCTCGCGGCTCCACCTGCATGCGCAGAAAGGTTTCATTCCGCTTGGCGGCAACACCGTCTTCGTCCGCACGGACGTCCTGCGGGAAGCCGACGGCTGGGATCCGAACTGCCTCGCCGAGGACTGCGACCTGGGCGTGCGCCTGTCCAGCGTCGGCAAGAAGGTCGTCGTCGCCTACGACTCCGACATGGTGACCCGCGAGGAGACCCCTGGCTCGCTGATGTCCCTGCTGAAGCAACGCACCCGCTGGAATCAGGGGTTCCTCCAGGTGTACCGGAAGAAGGACTGGAAGCAACTGCCCACCCTCGGGCAGCGCCTCCTCGCCCGCTACACCCTCATGACGCCGTTCATGCAGGCCTTCACCGGCCTGATCATCCCGCTCAACGTGGCGATCGCCCTCTTCCTGGACGTGCCCGTCGCCATCGCCTTCATCACCTTCCTGCCGGCCGTCACGGCCCTGGTCACCTTCGTCTTCGAGATCGTCGGACTGCACGACTTCGGCAAGCAGTACGGGCTGCGCGTCCGCTTCGCGCACTACCTGAAGCTGATCGTGGGCGGCCCCTTCTACCAGGTCCTGCTGGCCGGCGCGGCCGTGCGGGCCGTGTGGCGTGAGCAGCGCGGCCGCAACGACTGGGAGCTGACGACCCATGTCGGCGCGCACCTCGACGAGACGGCAGTGACCCGAGAGGACGTTCCCGCGTGACCTCCACCCTTCCCGCGGTGACCTCTGCGAAGGTCCCCGCGCAGCGCGGGCCCGCGCCCCGCACCGGTACGCACCGACGAGTCGAGCCGCCGAGGCGGCTGCGCTCCTCCCGGCCCGACCTGCTCCTGTGCGGTGCCCTCCTCGTGGCGATCCTCGTCGTGCAGGGCTGGAACATCGCCGACTACCCGGCCCTCAGTGACGACGAGGGCACCTATCTCGCCCAGGCCTGGTCGGTCCAGCAGGGCAACGGCCTCGCCCACTACACCTACTGGTACGACCATCCGCCGCTGGGCTGGATCCAGATCGCCGTGCTGACCTGGATCCCCGCGCTGATCAGCCCCGAGTCGATGACGGTGGGCACCATGCGCGCCGCGATGCTCGTGATCAGCGGCATCAGCGCGGTCCTGGTCTACGTGCTGGGCCGGCGCCTGGCGCTGCCCCGCTGGGCGGCCGCGCTCGGCATGGTGCTCTTCGGACTGTCGCCGCTGTCGATCGTGCTCCAGCGGGAGATCTTCCTCGACAACCTCGCGGTGATGTGGACGCTGCTGGCCTTCACCCTGGCCGCCTCCCCGAGCCGCCACCTCTGGCACCACTTCGGAGCGGGCATCGCCGCCGCCACGGCCGTGCTCACCAAGGAGACGATGCTCGTCGTCCTGCCCGCGCTGTTCCTCACCATGTGGCGTCACAGCCACCGGGACACCCGCAAGTTCGCCCTCACCGGAGCCGTCACGGCCTGCGCCCTGATCGGCTTCTCGTATCCGCTGTTCGCTCTGCTCAAGGGCGAGTTGATGCCGGGCGCCGGGCACGTGTCCCTCTGGGACGGCGTCAAGTACCAGATGACCAGACCCGGTTCGGGCTTCATCCTCGACCAGGGCTCCGGCTCCTGGGGCGTGCTCCAGTCGTGGCTCTACTACGACCGGATCCTGCCCCTCGGTGGCCTCGCGGGCGCGCTGCTGCTGCTTGTCACCTGGCGCTGGTCGGTCACCGCCCGCGCCCTGGCCGGACCGGCCCTGGCCGTGGCGATCTTCGCCGCGCTGGCCCTGCGCCCGAACGGCTATCTGCCCGCGATGTACGTCATCCAGGCCCTGCCGTTCCTCGCGCTGGTCCTCGCCGGGGGCACCGCCTCCGTCGCCCACGCGGTGCTGAGCCGCTGGCGCCACGAGGCGGAGAAACGGTACGTCAGCGTGGGCCGGTACACGCTCGCCGCCGTCCTCGCCCTGGCCGCCGGTGCCTACGTCGTCCCGCACTGGTACGACGGCGCCCGCACGGCCGTCACCACCGATGCCAACGCCCCCTACAAGGCCGCGTCGAAGTGGCTGGCCACGGAGGTCGAGGACCCGGAGCGCACCCGGGTGCTGGTCGACGACGCGCTCTGGCTGGACCTGGTGCACCAGGGCTACCGGCCCGGCCTCGGCGTCATCTGGTTCTACAAGGCCGACCTCGACCCGGCCGTGACGAAGACGATGCCGCGCGGCTGGAAGGACCTCGACTACGTCGTCGCCTCGCCGACCGTCCGGCGGGACGCGGCCGACCTGCCCAACGTCAAGGCCGCCATGGAGCACTCGGACCCGGTCGCCACCTTCGGCACCGGCGAGGACCGCATCGAGATCCGCCAGATCAAGACGTCCGCCGGAGGCACGCGATGAGCCAGGAGTACACCGTCCCCGGTGAGGTCGTCGAGACCGAGACCACCGAGGTTCCCGAGCCGGGCGCCGTCACCATCGTCGTACCGACGTTCAACGAGTCGGCGAACGTCCGGCAGTTGCTGCACCAGATCACCGAGGCCGTCCCGGCGCGGCTGCCGTGCGAGGTCCTCTTCGTGGACGACTCCACGGACGACACGCCCCAGGTCATCGAGAAGGCGGCGCAGGACTGCCCGTTCCCGGTGACCGTGCTGCACCGCGAGGAGCCGGTGGGCGGGCTCGGCGGTGCGGTCGTCGAGGGGCTGAAGGCCGCCACATCCGACTGGATCGTCGTCATGGACGGCGACTGCCAGCACCCGCCGTCCCTGGTGCCCGACCTGGTCGCCACCGGCGAGCGGGCCAACGCCGGGCTGGTCGTGGCCTCCCGGTACATCAAGGGCGGCAGCCGGGCCGGACTCGCGGGCAGCTACCGCGTCTTCGTCTCACGCGGGGCGACCTGGCTGACCAAGGCACTGTTCCCGCGCCGGCTGCACGGCATCAGCGACCCGATGAGCGGCTTCTTCGCGATCCGCCGCAGCGCGGTCACGGCGGAGGTCCTCCAACCGCTCGGCTACAAGATCCTCCTCGAACTCGCCGTCCGCAGCCGCCCGCGCACGGTCACCGAGGTGCCCTTCGTCTTCCAGGACCGGTTCGCCGGAGAGTCCAAGTCGACCGCGCAGGAAGGATTCCGCTTCCTGCGTCATCTGGCCGGGCTGCGCACCGCCTCCCCGGTCGCGCGCATGGTCGGGTTCGGCCTGATCGGGCTGACCGGCTTCCTGCCGAACCTGGTCGGCCTGTGGGCGCTGACCGCCGCCGGCATGCACTACGTACCGGCGGAGATCCTCGCCAACCAGCTCGGCGTCGCCTGGAACTTCCTGCTCATCGAGCACCTGCTGTTCCGCGAGCGGCGCCGCCACCGTCGCTGGTGGGACCGGGCCGGGCGGTTCGCGCTGCTCGCCAACGCCGACCTGGTGCTGCGCATCCCGCTGATCGCCGTGTTCGTGCACCAGTTCCACCTGGGCGTGCTGTCCGCCACCGCGCTCGCGCTGGTGACAACGTTCGTCCTGCGCTTCGCCGGGACCGAAGCGCTGGTCTACCTGCCGCGCCGGAGCCGGGAGAAGCCCGCGCGCGACGGCCGTACAGCAAGGAGAGCCGTGTGAGACCTCGTCGCAGAACGACCGCACTCCTGTCCGTGGCAGCCCTCACCTCGGGGCTGCTGCTGACCGCACCGCATCCCGCCTCCGCCGCCAACCTCATCAAGAACCCCGGCTTCGAGACCGCCGGCACCGACGGCATGCCCTACTGCTGGGAGAAGTCCGGCTGGGGCGACAACGACTTCACCTTCACCACCACGGCCGATGCGCACACCGGCTCCAAGGCGATGAAGGTCGAGCTCACCCGCCGCGTCGACGGCGACCGCAAGGCGCTGATCACCGAGTCCGCCGCGTGCGCGCCGGTCGTGACGCCGGGCAAGCAGTACGACCTCGGCCTCTGGTACAAGACGACGACCCCGGACGCGGCGATCACCCTGTTCCGGCACGACGCGACGGCCGGCTGGCAGTACTGGACCGACCTCAAGACGCTGGACCTGGCCGGGAACTGGACCGAGGCCACCGTCCGCACGCCCGAGGTCCCGGCCGGCACCGACCGCATCTCCTGGGGTGTCTCCGTCTACGGCACGGGCTCCGCCACCACCGACGACTACACCATGGACCAGGTGCCCGACCCGGTCCTGCCGCCCGAGTGCACCGGCACCGCCGAGCAGTGCGCCAACGGCACGTGGGACGTGCTGCCCACGCAGAACCCGGTCCGCTCCATGCACTCGGTCGTCCTGCACAACGGCAAGGTGCTGCTGATCGCGGGCTCCGGCAACGACGAGTCGATGTTCGAGGCCGGCACCTTCACCTCGGCGGTCTACGACCCGTCGAACGGCTCGTACAAGATCATCCCCACGCCGAAGGACATGTTCTGCGCCGGGCACGTGCAGCTCCAGGACGGGCGCGTGCTCGTGATGAGCGGCAACAAGGCGTACCCGGTGCCCGGCGGTCACGGCTACGAGGGCTACAAGGACTCGTACGTCTTCGACCCGCAGACCGAGACCTACTCCAAGACCAACGACATGAACGACGGCCACTGGTACCCGTCGGCGACGATCCTCGGCAACGGTGACGTCATCTCCTTCGGCGGCCTGCGCGAGGACTCCACCGGCTCGGTCACCGCCGAGCTGTTCTCCGAGGCCGAGCAGCAGTGGCAGCCGTTGTGGAAGGTCAACCAGACCTGGTCGTACTGGGGCCTGTACCCGTCGATGATCCTGATGCAGGACGGCCGCCTCTTCTACTCGGGCAGCCATGTCTTCGGCAACAACATCCCGGGCACGGGTTCGGCGATCTACGACTACGGCGCCAACACCACCACCCAGGTACCGGGCCTGCGCAACAAGGACGAGCGCGACCAGTCGGCCAGCGTGCTGCTGCCCCCGGCGCAGGACCAGAAGGTCCTCACCCTCGGCGGCGGCAACATCGACTCCAACCCGGAGGCCAACCGCCTGACCGACATCATCGACCTCAAGCAGCCGAACCCGTCGTACGTGGCCGGTCCGCCGATCCCGCAGGGCACGGTCGACCTCGGCAACGGCCCGGTCCCGCAGACCGGTGACCAGGGCAAGATGTACGTCTCCGCGGTGCTCCTGCCCGACGGCAAGGTCCTGGAGACGGGTGGCGCCCTTCACAACCGCGCCGACCCGGTCTACGAGACGTCGATCTTCGACCCCGCGTCGGAGACCTTCGACCCGGTCGCCGTCGACCCCGAGGCGCGCGGCTACCACTCCTCGGCGTTCCTGCTCCCCGACGGCCGGGTGATGACGACCGGCGACAACCCGGGCAACGGCTCCTGGAACCACGACGTGTCGGTCTACAGCCCGCCGTACCTCTTCAAGGGCCCCCGCCCGCAGATCACCTCCGTCATCGACACCGAGTGGAACTACGGCGACACCCAGCGGATCACCGTCGACCGGCCCATCGCCAAGGCCGAGCTGATCCGCCCCGCCGCCGTCACACACTCCTCGGACCCGAACCAGCGGTTCGTGGACCTGCCGCTGTCGGTCGACGGCAACAACGTCGACCTGAACGTGACGAGCAACCCCAACCTGGCTCCGCCCGGCTGGTACATGCTCTTCGCTGTCGATGCGAACGGCGTGCCCTCGGTGGCGAAGTGGGTGCACCTCCAGGGCCCGCAGGCGCTGGGGGCGACGGACGCCTCGGCCCACGTCCACGACTTCGCGGACGAGCCCACGGGCAAGGTGGTCGAGCCCGGCAAGAAGCGGACGTCGCAGAAGGTCAGCCCGACGATCTCCGGCTGCGACCGCCACTACGGCTCGATCAACGTCTGCGTGCCGACGGACTTCCCGGCGGAGGTGAAGAAGACGACGGCCGCACGCTGCGAGTGGCTCAAGACCAACGACTACGGCCGCCTGAAGATCAACGGCAAGGACGACCCACTGGGCCTGGACAGGAACAGGGACGGACTCGCCTGCGGCAAGGGAGACGTGGCGAGGCGTTAGAAGTGCCCGTCACGGGCGCGCCCTCAGCGGCACGCCCTGAAGGGGCGCGGGGAACTGCGCGACCAGCCACGACGGCCGCGCGGTCCCCCACGGCGCTCAACCTCAACGGCGCCCGCCGGGAGCACGTTGGCCTGCGTCTCGATCGCCTTCACCTGCACGCCCTCAAGGGGCGCGGGGAACGGCGCGACGAACCACGACGGCCGCGCGGTCCCCCACGGCGCTCAACCCTCAACGGCGATCACCCTCAACCGCGCTCAATTCTCAACCGCGCTCCTCGTGAAAGCGACCGCCTGCTCCACGATCGCCTCCAGCTGCTCGTGATGCGCCCCCCGCCAATACGCCCGCCCACACGCCGTGCACTGCGCGAACACGTCGTACGTCGCATGCGTCCCGTGCTTCAGCTGATCGGCGACCTCGTCCTTCGTCGCCTCGCGCAGCACCCCGTTGCAGGCCGTGCACCGCGTCCAGGGCAGCAACTCGGGCCGGAACCGCTCCAGCACGTCACGCAGCTGCTCCTCGGGCCGCGTGCTGTACACGAACGCCCCCGCCCACAGCTCCCGGCGCCGCAGCAACCCCCGGTCGCGGCTCAGCATCACCCGCCGCTCGGCGGCCGAACGCGCCGCGAGGGCCGGGTCGCCGATGTCGGTGGACTCGTAGGCCGTGTCCACGCCGAGCAGGCGCAGCCGGCGCGCCAGCGTGCCGAGGTGGACGTCGAGGAGGAAGCGCAGGGGAGCGCCCGGGACCTGCTGGGGGCGCGCGACGGTCCGTACGGCCACCGACTCGCCGGCCACCGGAACGTGCGCGAAGGGCACCTCGCGGCCGTCCACGAGCAGCGCGCCGACCTCGGTCAGCGGCACGCCCAGCGACTCGATGACGTGGCCGAGGCTGGAGACGCCGTCGGTGGCGGCCCGCACGGTGCCCGTGCCCTCCGCTCGGGCCCGGGGCACGAAGACATGCAGCTCGGGGGCGAACTCGACCTGGATCTCGGGACCGTTCACCCGGTCAGGATGCCATGGCGCGGGGCGCCTGCCTCAGGGTTTTCCGGCCGGCAGACCGTGTTCGAGGACATCCAGGGCGCGGTCGACGAGGTCCCGGATGTCGTCGCGGTGGCCGGTCTCGGCCCAGTAGTGGGAGACCTCCATCAGCCCGCCCATCACGGACATGGTGAGGACGCGCAGCTCCAGACTGTCGGGGTCGAGCCCGGAGCGCTCCGCCAGGGCGTCCCGGAGCAGCCGCCCGGTGGCCGCGGCGTTCTCCAGCATGCGGGCCCGGACCGCGGGCACCTCGACCCCGAGCCGCGTCCGCAGCCGGATCACGTCGGGCTCCTCGGAGAGGGCCAGGTCGAGAGCCGTGCGCATCACGTACCGCAAGGTGTCGGCCCACGTCTCGTCCGCCGGCCGGGCCCGCAGTTCCGCCGTCATCACCGGGTCCCACTCGTCGGTGACGACGATGTCCTCCTTGGCCGGGAAGTACCGGAGGACGGTCGACGGCGACACCTCGGCGCGGTCGGCGATCTGCTCGATCGTCGTGGCGTCGTAGCCCTGCTCCTCGATCAGCGCATAGGTCGCGGTGCGGATCGCCCGGCGGGTCTTGATCTTCTTCCGCTCCCGGAGCCCCAGTGCGGGCTGGGCGGCGGGGGTGATGCGAGGGGCCGTCATGGAGGTCATTGTCGGCCATCGGGGGCAGTCCGGACATGCGAGAGGCCACGGCCGGAAGCCGTGGCCCGAGGGGCGAGGGGGAGGGGCTACGCGTGCTGGTACGCCACCAGCGAGATCCCCACGTAGTGCGCGATGAAGGCCGCCAGGGTGAGGGAGTGGAAGACCTCGTGGAAGCCGAACCAGCGCGGGGACGGGTTCGGCCGCTTGATCCCGTAGACCACGCCGCCGGCGCTGTAGAGCAGACCGCCGACGATGACCAGGACGAGGACGGCGATGCCGCCGGTCCGCATGAAGTCGGGCAGGTAGAAGACGGCCGCCCAGCCCATCGCGATGTAGCAGGGCGTGTAGAGCCAGCGCGGGGCGCCGACCCAGAAGACCCGGAAGAGGATGCCGCCCACCGCAGCGGCCCAGATGCCCCACAGCAGCCACTGCCCCTTGGCTCCCGGCAGGAGCAGCATGGTCAGCGGCGTGTAGGTGCCCGCGATGATCAGGAAGATGTTGGCGTGGTCCAGCCGCCGAAGGACGCCGTCCATGCGGGGGCTCCAGTTGCCCCGGTGGTACAGCGCGCTCACACCGAACAGCAGGCATGCGGTCAGAGCGAAGATCCCGCAGGCGATGCGTCCTCTGGAGGAGTCGGCGAGGGCGGTCAGCACCAGGCCCGCGATCAGCACGGCGGGGAACATGCCGAGGTGCAACCAGCCGCGCAGCTTCGGCTTCACCGGGTGCGGCAGAGAGAGCGCCTTCGGACCGTGGCCGTCGGCCGCCGAGTCCGTGGGCGCGTCGGGGACGAACGCAGTCATGGGCGAATGGTAGCTACGGAACCGTAAGTGACGTATCAATGCCTCCGAGTTGGCAGGCGAAGAGTGGCCATCCTCTCAGCGCGGTCCCGCGGCGGTGACGCAAACGGAATCCCAGGTGAACGCAACGTGTTCGTAAAGCGGCCGCCGGAAACCGTGGCGAGCCTCACGTCGCTCACCTGTGCGCTCCTCTGGACAGATGGGCGCGCACGTCGGATGATCAAATGAGTGCGGTCGGCACCGGATGAGCGCCAAGATCCACCGAAGCATCCGGGTCGCAGCCCCCACGGGGCCTCCACCACATCACAAAAAATCCCTCATTTAGGAGCAATCGTGGCGCGCGATATCGCGGCTCCCCCCGTCCCCACCACCCATCAGGGGCTGATCTCGTGGGTCAACGAGATCGCTGAACTGACGCAGCCGGACAACGTGGTCTGGTGTGACGGATCCGAGGCCGAGTACGAGCGACTGTGCGAGGAGCTCGTCGAGAAGGGCACCTTCCGCAAACTCGACCCGATCAAGCGCCCCCACTCCTACTACGCCGCCTCCGACCCCACCGACGTCGCGCGCGTCGAGGACCGGACGTTCATCTGCTCCGAGAAGGAGGCGGACGCGGGCCCGACCAACCACTGGAAGGCCCCCGCCGAGATGCGGGAGATCTTCCAGGGCTCCGGGGGACAGGGCGGCCTGTTCCGCGGCTCGATGCGCGGCCGCACCATGTACGTCGTACCCTTCTGCATGGGCCCCCTCGGCTCGCCGCTGTCCGCACTCGGTGTGGAGATCACGGACTCGGCCTACGTCGCCGTCTCGATGCGCACGATGACCCGCATGGGCCAGGCCGTCCTGGACGAGCTCGGCTCCGACGGCTTCTTCGTCAAGGCCGTGCACACCCTGGGCGCCCCGCTGGAGCCCGGCCAGGCGGACGTACCGTGGCCGTGCAACCAGACCAAGTACATCTCGCACTTCCCCGAGGACCGCGAGATCTGGTCCTACGGCTCGGGCTACGGCGGCAACGCCCTGCTCGGCAAGAAGTGCTACGCCCTGCGCATCGCCTCCGTCATGGCCCGTGACGAGGGCTGGCTCGCCGAGCACATGCTGGTCCTCAAGCTGACCCCGCCGCGCGGCGAGGCCAAGTACGTCGCCGCAGCCTTCCCGAGCGCCTGCGGCAAGACCAACCTCGCCATGCTGGAGCCGACCGTCCCCGGCTGGACGGTCGAGACCATCGGCGACGACATCGCCTGGATGCGCTTCGGCGAGGACGGCCGCCTCTACGCCATCAACCCCGAGGCCGGCTTCTTCGGCGTCGCCCCCGGCACCGGCGAGCACACCAACGCCAACGCGATGAAGACGCTCTGGGGCAACTCCGTCTTCACCAACGTCGCCCTCACCGACGACAACGACATCTGGTGGGAGGGCATGACGGAGGAGACCCCGGCCCACCTGACGGACTGGAAGGGCAACGACTGGACGCCCGAGTCGGGCGTACCGGCCGCGCACCCCAACGCCCGCTTCACCGTCCCGGCCTCCCAGTGCCCGATCATCGCGCCGGAGTGGGAGGACCCCAAGGGCGTGCCGATCTCGGCGATCCTCTTCGGCGGCCGCCGCGCCACCGCCGTGCCGCTGGTGACGGAGTCCTTCGACTGGAACCACGGTGTGTTCCTCGGCGCCAACGTGGCCTCCGAGAAGACCGCCGCCGCCGAGGGCAAGGTCGGCGAGCTGCGCCGCGACCCGTTCGCGATGCTGCCGTTCTGCGGCTACAACATGGGCGACTACATGGCCCACTGGGTCGACGTGGCCAAGGACAAGGACCAGTCCAAGCTGCCGAAGATCTACTACGTCAACTGGTTCCGCAAGGACGACGAGGGCAAGTTCGTCTGGCCCGGCTTCGGTGAGAACAGCCGCGTCCTGAAGTGGATCGTGGAGCGCCTTGAGGGCAAGGCCGAGGGCGTCGAGACCCCCATCGGCATCCTGCCGACCAAGGAGGCCCTCGACACCGACGGCCTGGACCTGGCCGAGTCCGACCTGGACTTCCTGCTCACGGTCGACAAGGAAGTCTGGCGCGAGGAGGCCGCCCTCGTCCCCGAGCACCTCAACACCTTCGGCGACCACACGCCGAAGGAGCTGTGGGACCAGTACCGCGCGCTGGTGCAGCGCCTGGGCTGAGACCCACCCCCGAACTCCGCGGCCGGCCGGAACCGAGAGAGCCCTGACCAGCAACATCGTCACGGCCGGCCGCGGAACCGACTGGCGGGACCCGCACAACGGCGTGCGGGGTTCGGGGCCGGTCACCGCGTCCTCCGTCCGCCCCGACGGAAACCCAGCGGCGACCGGCCCCCTCCCGCCCGCTTCGGCGCGGCCCCCAGGCGGGCTCACGAACGTGCCGATGAATGACCGAGCGCTCCGGCCGACGGCTTACGTCGACCGGGGCGCTCGGGCGTTTTCGGGGTGCGGGTATCGATGTCGGCGTCGGCGTCGGTTTCGGTGAACAGCTCGCACCACACGGTCTTGCGCCCCGCCTCCTGCTCCACACCCCACCGCACGGCCAGTGCGTCCACCAGTGCCAGCCCGCGCCCCGACTCGGCTTCGGTGCCGATGTCCGCGACCAGAACGGGCAACACCCGGGGGTCGGGATCGCTGACCCCCAACCGGATCCGACCGCCTTCCTCGCGCCACACCCGCACCGTGACGGGGACGGCCTCCCCGACGTGCCGGACCACGTTCGTGACGAGCTCGCTCGCGCACAGCTGCGCGTCGGTCCCGTACGGGCGCAGCGCCCGCCGCACGCCGGACACCCCGGCCGGGGTCGCGAGCAACTCCAGCGTCGTCACCGGCGGCATCACGCGGCACGCTGCCGGAGAGCTGCGGCCAGGGCCTGCGCGGTGAGGAGATTGCAGGCGCCGAGCGTGATCAGCGGCCGCGCGGGCCGGGACGCGAGGGCCGGGAGATCGAGCCGGAGGGACGGCAGGGTGATGCCGTGTGCGGCGAGCGCGGCTCGCAACTCCTCGACGCAGGCGTCGGCTTCGGCGGGGCTGTGCATGGGGGTTCACACCTTCCAGTGCGCTGTGTGACGAACCCCTCACACTCTGCCGCCGCCCGCCGTAGCGTGACAGCCCTTCGCTCTCCCGCTCCTGAACTGCGGCTGCGTGGTGAAGGGGCTGGTAGCGGGCGGTAACGGCACACCAAGGACGGTGAACGATGGGGCAACGCAAGGACATCGACGGTTCGACGGGCGTCCCGACGTTTTACGGCAGCGAGCTGCGCTGGAAGCGGGAGGAAGCGGGCCTGACGCTCCAGCAGTTGGTCGAGGGCAGCTTCTACGGCCCGAGCCACCTCAGCGAGATCGAGCGGGGCACCCGCCGGATGCCGGCGGAACTCGCCGAGCACGTCGACAGGATGCTCGGCACGGACGGCTTCTTCAGGCGGCGGTGCGAGGACGTGCGACGGGCGAAGCGGCGGGGGCACGCGAGCTACTTCGAGCGGGTGCTGGAGGCGGAGCAGCACGCGGAGACCATCGAGGAGTGGTGTCCGACGCTGGTGCCGGGGTTGTTGCAGACGGAGGCGTATGCGCGAGCGGTGGTGCGGGCAACGCACCCACTCGCTCCGGATGAGGAGGTAGAGGAAAAGGTCACTGCCCGACTGGCACGGGCCCGTCTCTTCGAAGAGAACCACAAGACGCCGGTGTACTGGGCTATCCTGTCAGAGTCCCTGCTCCGCCAGTCGATCGTCCCGCCCAGCCAGGCATCCGAACAGTGGCAGCACATCGGCGGTTTGGCACGACGGCACCGGATCGTTCCCCAGATTCTTCCGTGGAACTGCGGAGCGCACCCGTTCATGCTCGGCACTGCGATGATCATGACGTTCTCTGACGCGCCACCGCTGGTGTACACGGAGGCGCTGCACAGTGGAGACACCATCGACGATCCGGGCCTCGTTAAGGATTACCGAAGGTCGTACGATTTGCTCAGGGCCGCCGCGCTACCTCGGGAGGCGTCCCTCGCCCTGATCGAGCAAGCGGCTGAGGATGGCGGAAATGGCGAGCAACGGAATTGACTTGCGTACAGCCGTCTGGCGCAAGAGCACGTACAGCAACGGCAGTGGCGGCAACTGCGTCGAGGTAGCTGAGGCCTTCCCCGGCGCAGCCCGCTGGCGTAAGAGCACCTACAGCAATGGAACGGGCGGCGACTGCCTCGAAGTCTGTGACTCCCACACCGCCGTCGTCCCCGTCCGTGACTCCAAGGCCCCCCACGGCCCGGTCCTCACCATCACGGCCCCGGCCTGGACGTCCTTCGTCACGTCCCTCAAGACGGCACCTGCCGTATGACCGACAGGTGGCACAGCGGGCGCTCGGCTGAGATGCCCCAGCCGAGCGCCCGCTGTCCCTACGGATTCACCGGGTCGCCGTTCCCGATGGCCAGCCACCACACTCCGTCGTCGCGGGTGAGGTCGAGTGTCTGGCGGCTTTCGCTTCCGTAGCGAAGTTCGACACTGGCCAGACCCGGCGTGACGGGGTCCGCGACCACGGCCTCGACCGACTGACCGGCCTGGGCGCCGAACTTGGAGATCAGCCCCCGCGCGGCCGCCTCCCGGCCCGTGTACCACGGAGCACCGAGGTCAGCCAGGTCCTCGGCGTCACCGTCGCGTAGGCGCTGGACATAGACCTTGAGCACCAGCTCGGCCTCGCGCGCGACCTCCTCGGCCTCGGGATAGGTCGACGTCGCGGCCCGGACCGTCAGGTGCACCTCGGGGGTGTCCCGCAAGGCGTACGGTGCCGCATCGCGCTTCGACCACCAGACCAGAGCACCCACCACCACGCAGAGAGCGACGACCACGGCGATGAGCCACCGCGCCTTCGCAGTCCGGGGCATCAGTACCACTCCGGAATGACTCGGTGGATGTTCGCCCACGTGCCCCTCTGGCTATTGACGTAGGTGTCGAGACGCTGGTTCAGACGATTGTTGTTGTGGGCGCTCACGTATGCCTTGCCGCTCTTCATCTTGGTGACGACGCCGGCGTGGTCCCAGCCGCCCCGGCCACCCCAGTTGAAGAAGACCACGTCACCGACCTTGGCCTCCTTCTGCTTCGACTCGGTGTTCACGATGCCGGCGCTGTGCTTGGAGAGGAAGGTCTCCATCTTGTCGGCGACCGTCCACGTGTGGGACCACAGATAGTAGAACCCGCCCCCGGAGTGCGGTGGCGACGAGTGCTTCGTACGCCACCAGTTGTTTGTGCTCTTCCTGTCCTTGCTCACGCCCTTCATGCGCATGCCCCCGCCGTGATACAGCGCCTTGGAGACGAAGTTGGTGCAGTCCTGGCTGTATTCGTGCCGGGAGTTCCAGTGCTTCTTCGCCCACTCGGACGTGCCGCTGCGGCTGATGCTGCCGAAGGCTTCGAACTGCGTCGTTGCCATACCGAGCGCGGCAGGGCTGTCGGGGACCTGTCGCGTGAGCGCGGTGGGCGAGACATCGCTCTCCACGCTGCCGTACGTCACGGTTCCCAAGGCGTCGTCCCCCTTGGACAGTCGCTGCTCGTACTGCTGCGCGTTGAGCTTGGCGCGCAGTACGGGCGTCTCCTGTCCGGAGAACGTGTAGAGGAGGGCCGTTTCGTTGGTCTCCGGTTCCTCGGGGCTGTCGGCGAGCGTCCGCTGCTCGTTCACGGTGGCCCGGACGGCCACCGATCCGTCGGAGGAGGGGAGGACCAGGACATCCGACAGCGTCGACGTCATGGCCGTGTAGACGAGTCCGTCGGCCTCCAGGGACTTACGGGTGTCGCGCAGCCAGAACTCCTCGGCCTTCAGCAACCAGGAGTACTTCGCGGCATGCGGCTTGCCCTGCGTCGCGGCCTCGGCCGTGCTGTGCGCACCCGTGGTCAGATCGGCGACGGCCTTGAGGTACTCGTCGAGCGCCGCGGTGTAGGTGGCGGTGCTCAGCGGGGCCTTCACCGGCGTGGCGGCATCGCTGGTCACCGTGGTGCTGGTGCCGTACGGGCTCGATGCCTTGACCCGGAAGGTGTAGGGAGTGTCGTTGCTGAGACCGGTGATCACGGCGTCCGTGCCGCTCGTGCTGCGCGTGGCCGCCACGGCACCGGAGGAGTCGATCGCGGACACCTCGTAGGTGAGTTCCGTGTCGTTGTAACCGCTGTCCCGGCTCGGATTCCAGGTCACCACTGCGCCTTGGTCGCCGGGCTGGACGCGCAGGTCCCTGGGCGGTGAGGGTGCCGTGGCCGGACCGTACTCGATGGTGAGCGCGGCCGAGGTGAAGCTGATGCCCGCCGTGCCGGCCGCGCCTTCAGCCTTGCGCAGGACGAGACCGTGGTTGGCGTTCGCACCGTCGGTCCACCCGGTGACCAGGCCGGTGACGTCGATCTTCCAGGGCGCGGTGGCCTCCAGGTTGACGCCTGGAGCGGTGGCACTGTCCAGCTCTGCCCCGGTCCCACTGGTGGCCCAGGTGGCGTTGAGCGCGTGCACCGCGAGGTCCGGTGTGGTCGCGGTGGACTGCAGTTGCAGCGTGGCGTTGGTGATGCGGGCCCCGGCCGGGACCTTCGACAGATCGGCCTTCAGATGGCTTCGCCAGTTCTTGCCGGAGACGCTGCCGACCTTCAGGGCCGTAGCCGTTTGGCCGACACAGTCGGCCGTGTCGGTGCAGACGGTGGCCTTGGTGAGCGGAACACTCACCGACGTGGACGCGGCCGTCTCGGCGGGCGGCGTGCCGGACCCCGCGGAAAACGCCGACTTCTCCGTCCACGCGGAGCACTTGCCCTCGAAGCAGGCCCTCATCGACCAGTCGAACGGGCCGGTCCCGGTGAGCTTGTCGGCGGGGATCTGGAAACCGGCCCGTTCACCGTTGGGCACGAGCTGAGTGCCCAGGAGCTGGGTTCCGCTCGCGGTGCCGAGCCGGAACTGCGCTTCGACCATGCCGCCGTTGGGCGAACCGACGACACCGGTCACCACAGGGGAGGCGGTGTCGGTCGCCCCGGCCTGAAGCCGAACGGGCAGGTCGGCGGGCTGCACGGCGCTCGCATCGACGAGGAACGTCGTCCAGCCGGACCACGCCGACGTGTCGATACCGTCACTGGTGCGTGCCCGCACTCTCAGATGGCTGCCGTCCGGCACGGCCGAGGCGGTCGGAATCTGCGTCGTGGCGACGGTGCCCGGTGTGAACTCCACCGTCTTTCCGGTCCACGTGTAGGTGGTGTCGGCGTAGGCCGGGTCAGGCTGCACCTGGAACTCGGTGGTCAGCGCAGAGCCCGCGTCGCTGTCGTCGACCTTCGCCTGCAGAGTCGGGGTGAGCGAACCGATCGTCAGCGGGGACTCCGACTTGCGCGGGGTCACACCCAGCTGCGCGGGCACGACCGGGGCCGCGTTGTAGGTGACGATCAGCGAGGGCTCGGTCGCGGAGTCGTGCGAGCCGTCCACGTAGTTGGCGGACCGGTATCGCCGCCAGGTGAGCGGATCCGTCTCGTCGACGGCAGCCAGACGGACCCCGTAGTCGGACTGACCGTCCGCCCACGCCTGAACGATGCCTGAGACATCCCACGACACATGGCCGGCCGGGCAGCTCGCGCTGTAGCCCTTCGCCGCCTTCGACACGGGGGCCGCCGTGGTCGTCGTGCTGGGCTGGGCCGACCAGGAGATCGCCGAAGGATCCCAGTCGGAGGTCACCCGCCGCACCTGGACCCCGGCGTTGTCCGTAGAACAGGAGGACGACCAGTGGGAGAACAGCCGCAGATCGGCGTCGAGGATCCGCTTGCCACGGAACCGGTCCGTACTGAACTTGAGGTAGGAGCGCGCCTTCTCCTTCCCGTCGTACGTGCCGGCCTTGAGCTCGGTGGAGCCGCGCTGGGACGACGGGTATGCCGCGTCCTGCACCCAGGTGTCCGTGAGCGGACCGAGCAGCGTGTTGGTCGGGTCCACTGTCACCGGATACTGCAGGTCCGGATCCTGGAGGAACGACTCGGCGGGCTTGAGCACCAGAGTCTGCCGGTCCCCGCTGCCTTCTACCGCCACGGCGACATCGGAGACGTCCTCCGGTTCCCGCGAACCGGCGTGCTCCTCCGCTCCCCACATGACAGGAACGGGTGCGGTGGCCACGTCCCCGCCGTCCTTGCCCTCCCAGAGCAAGCGCTCGTCACTGGTCTGACGGAGCTTCACGCCCTCGGCCGCCACGGGTATGCGCAGCTCCACCTGCTCCGTGGGGCGCTCCTTGAGCACCAGGAGGTGCGAGAAGCCCTCAGGCAGCGCGGACACCACCAGGTCGGCGCCCGGCTGTACGTTCTCGTAGGTCGCGGTGTTGCCCTGGAGGACGGGCTCGGGAAGCTCTCCTTGCCAGCCGATGCCCAGGCTCTTGCCGTCCTCACTCACCCGGGCGAGAGGGCCGGAGCCGCCGGCGGAGATCGTGATGTCCGCAGCGGCGTGCTTGGGCTGGACCACACCGTCACGCAGCACGAGCGTGGTGTCCACGTCTCGCCAGGCGCCTTTTTCGTCCTTGACCCTGATCGGGCCGGTGGATGATTCCTCGGTCACCGAACCGTCGGGGTTGACGTAGACGGTCGAACTCTCCGTGCGCAAGGCGGGCACTTCCACCCTCTTGCCAAGCGCTGCGGCCCGGACGCGAGCCGCGCCGACTGCCGCATCGTCGCTGCCGTCCCCCGACGCCGTCAGCGATGTGTCAGCCGATCCCGTGGCACCGGCGGGATGTGCCGGGGCACCCAGCCCTGCGGCCAGCATGCCTGCGATCAGGCAGGCGCTGACCCCGAGAGTTCTCGAACTCCCGGGTCTGGTAGGTCTCTTCACTTATCCCCCATCAATCTCACAGAAAGACAGCGAATCTTCACAGGGGGGTCTTGCGAGTGTCCAGTAAGTGAGAGGAACCACACAGTGCTGCCCGCCGCCTCACAGGACAGGGCGGCCGGGGGCCTTCACGCCATGTGAGCTGCCTCTGAGCCCTTCCGGATCGGTGAAGTCGATGGAGCCGAGGGCGGCGTTCCTGCCGCTGCGCCGGCCACTGGTCCCGCTACTAGCGTGACGGCCAGGTGGCAGCGATGCTGGCACCTGCGGCTGCCAGCGTGCCCCCGAGGTCGAACAGGCCGGTGGGATCGATGTTGTTGATGGGGTCACCATCGGCGTAAAGGTAGGGGTTGGTCTCCTGGCCGGAGGGGTCGGGTCGGGTGAAGCGGCGAGGGTGGGGTCGTAGTAGCGGTGGCCCATCTTGTAGAGGCCCGTGGGGTCGAGGTAGGCGCCGGTGTAGCGGTGGGGCTGGGGGCTGTCTTCGTGCACCCCGTGAGGGCTGGATGCCGGGTAATCGCCTGGCGTCCAGCCCTCACGCTTTGCGGTAGCTGCTGTTGTTTCAGTTCACGTCGTAGAGCCCGTACAACCTGTCACTGGCCGGTGATGTCAACGCGTATCCTCGCCGCTTCCGGACACTGACTTTCTCCGGGCTACGGCGAGTCCTCCCGCAACAAGGCCGACCGCAGCGAACAGAACGGCGGACTGCCAGATCGGCCAGTCGAAAAGTCCAGCCGCAGTGGCAACCACTCCCACAAGGCAGGTGAGAGCAGCACAACTGCCAATGACTGCCAGAGTGTTAGGACTCCTCTGTTTCACACGTTTCTCCTCAGAAGAAGCTTCCGACCGCTCCACCGATCAGGCCACCCCACATGCCGTTCTCTCGCTCCGCCTGCGTTCCGCCCGCAATGGTGGCGCCAGCGGCGCCGCCCCCTGCGCCCCAGAGCGCCCCGGTGACTACGGCAGTGCCGACACACGCGGCGCCAGCAGTACCGATACGCGCAGCAGCCACCGCTGCTGCACCGAGACCGCCGGCCACTGTGCCAGCGACAACACCCACCGCATCAGCGAACTGAGTACAGGCCCGTGGGGTCGCTGTTGTTGATGAAGTCGCCGGCGGCGTAGAGGTAGGGGTTGGTTTCCTGCCCCGACGGGTCGGGTTGGGTGAAGCGGGCGAGGGTGGGGTCGTAGTAGCGGTGGCCCATCTTGTAGAGGCCGGTCGGATCCAGGTACGTGCCCGCGTACGGTGGGGCTGGGGGACTGCCTCGGTGGTGGTGCCGCGGGGCAGGCCCGTGGGGCCGTAGGCGTAGGTGTGGGTGCGCTTGCCCGTGTCGTCGGTGAGGCCGAGGACGTTGCCCGTGGCGTCGGTGAGGTAGTAGTAGGACTTCCCCCCAGTCGTCATGGAGTTCAAGGTGCCCGCCGGTTCGCGGATGAATCCGGTGTCCACGCCGTTCGTCGTCGTGGAGGCCAGACCGAGCGCCGTGTGGTGAGACCAGGCCGAAATCAGCTTCTTGCGCTCGGAGTTACGGGACCGTAGAACGCCGGCAAAGCCCCGGCCTCACCTGCATGTGGCCGGGGCCAGGGGGGCTGTGACCTGAAGTCACCGTTAGATCAGAGGCCGTCCGTTCCCCGCTCTGCTCGTGAGCGCTGTCAGCGCATGACGCGAGGAGGGAGGTCGTTGGCCAAAGCCGCCAGGAAGAGCACGCTGACGATGAGGCGCGCTGTTCTCCACGTTGCACCTTCGGTATGCCATGTGGCAGCCACAAGGTTCATGGCCACCGCGACGATAAACGCTTTGGTCTTTCAGTGGGAGCCTTGGTGCTGACGGGGCCTCGCCCTGCCAGCACCAAGGCATGAGGGGGAATCGCGGGCCCTACTTTCCTTCTGGCAGCCGCGGTGGCCCCGGTGGTGGCGGAGCGGGGGGCGGAACCGTCGCGCGCTTTCCCTGGCGAAAACTCAGCAAGGAAGGAAACAGGAAGCCCACGACACTTCCGGCCGCAGCACCGACCAGCAGTGCGAAAAGGACGTCCCAGCTCGCTCCGGAGTCCAAGAATTCCAGCGGCCCCGCGACAATGGCCCCAAAGGCACCCAGGGCGAGCGTGCCGCGCCAACGACGACGCAGGCTCGACCGATCTCGGCTCATGGCCCGCTCCTTTCTGATCCGTGAGGCTTGACGTAAGTCGCCCTACCCAAGGACACGTCCGAGCCAGGATCCAGCTGGGCTGGCCCCGAGCGTTCCCCACAGCGTTCCGTTCATGAAGGCATCAGTACGATCCTCGTTGCTGCCGCCGAGCAGGGCCGAACCAATGGACGCTCCGGACCCCGTGCCAAGTCCTCCCAACACCGCCCCGGCGGCTACGCATCCGACGACCGTGGAGCAGACTGTGGCAGCTGCTGCCACACCAAGGACGCCTCCTGCGAAGCCTCCAAGCCCCTCTCCGACGTCCGGCCATCCGAACAGGCCACTAGGGTCGCTGTTGTTGACGGGTTCGCCGCTCGCGTACAAGTAGCGGTTCTTCTCCTGACCAGAGGGGTCGGTCTGGGTGAAGCGGGCGAGGGTGGGGTCGTAGTAGCGGTGGCCCATCTTGTAGAGGCCGGTCGGATCCAGGTATGTGCCCGCGTAGCGGTGGGGCTGGGGGACTGCCTCGGTGGTGGTGCCGCGGGGCAGGCCCGTGGGGCCGTAGGCGTAGGTGTGGGTGCGCTTGCCCGTGTCGTCGTTGAGGCCGAGGACGTTGCCCGTGGCGTCGGTGAGGTAGTAGTAGGACTTCCCCCCAGTCGTCATGGAGTTCAAGGTGCCCGCCGGTTCGCGGATGAATCCGGTGTCCACGCCGTTCGTCGTCGTGGAGGCCAGACCGAG